>NZ_LZLL01000390.1:0-7798 GCF_001669335.1 Mycobacterium sp. 1245852.3
GTCGGCCGGCAACTCGATGTGCTGCAGTCCTTCGGCGATGCGAATGTCGTTCTCGTGCGTCATGCCACCCATGCCGGCGCCGAGCGTGCGCATGAAATACAGGCTGCTCGCGACGACGGGATGCACTGCCGCGCAGGGCTGTCCGGTCTGCGCCGACGGCAGCAGCTGCGGATGGGTCTGCGGGACGTGGTAGCCCTCCATGAACGCCGCGGTCGCGAGTTTCCAATTCACCGGCAGCCGGCACGATTGCCACCACTCCACCCGCAGCGACTCCACCCGCCACGCGTCGTAGATCGAGGCGAACGGTTCCATCCAGTCGCGCAGTGCCGGTGCGTCGTCGTCGAGGTTGATCCACGCGCAGCCACCCCAGAGCTCGCAGCGCACCGCGACGAGTTCCAGGTCGTCGGGACGCAGGTTCTCTTCGGCGAACGCTTCGGGGCGCAGCACGAAGGTGTTGCGCCCGTCGATGCCCCAACACCAGCCGTGGAAGGGGCAGACGAACGTGCGCCGGTTGCCGTTGCCTTCCACCAGCTTCACGCCGCGATGCCGGCAGGCGTTGTGGTAGGCGCGCACGGTGTCCTGGTCGACGCGCACCACGATGATCGAGTCATCGAGGATCTCGTACTCCACGTAGTCGCCGGGTTTCGGGATCTCCTCGAGCCGGCAGGCCATCTGCCACACCCGGGGCCAGAACAGCTGCGCCTCCAGCGCGTAGAACTCCGGATCGAAGTAGCGCTGCTTGGGGATTCGATCGGCGGCCTGGACCGCCCACGGCACCGGTAGCGGCGTCCAATTCACCGCCGACCCGCGGGGGGTGTGCGGGTCGGAAATCTCGTTGCCCATTCCTATAGCCATCTCGTCATCCCTTGTCACATCACAAGATCCGCGACACCCGCCCTTGCCAATAGCGGTCGCGGATGCGTCTCTTGTAGAGCTTGCCGTTCGGGTCGCGCGGCAGGACGTCGAACTCGACGGTGCGGGGGCACTTGTACCCGGCCAGGCGGATCCGGCAGTATTCGATGAGTTCTGCCTCCAGCTCCGGCCCGGGAAGGACACCGTCGGCCGGTTGCACGACGGCCTTGACCTCTTCGCCGAATTCGTCATTGGGGATCCCGAACACCGCCGCGTCCACCAGCTTCGGATGCATGACGAGCAGATTCTCGACCTCTTGCGGGTAGATGTTGACCCCGCCGGAGACGATCATGAACGTCGAGCGGTCGGTGAGGTACAGGTACCCGTCGGCGTCGACATAGCCCATGTCGCCGAGCGATCGCCAGCCGCGGTCGTTGGACACCGATGCGGTCTTGGCGGGGTCCTTGAAGTATTCGAAGTCCGGTCCACCCTCGAAATAGAGTTCACCGGATTGGCCGACGGGAAGCTCCCGCCCGTCCTCGCCGACCACGTGCACCGGGGCCATCGGAATGCCCACCGAACCGGGATGGTCGAGCCACTCCCGTGGCCCGATCGTCGTGCCCGCGAAACCCTCTGTGCCGCCGTAGTATTCGTGGATGATCGGGCCGAACCAGTCCATCATCCGGTGCTTCACATCGACCGGGCACGGTGCCGCCGCGTGGATGACGCACCGCAGGCTCGACACGTCGTAGCGCCGCCGGACGGCTTCGGGCAACTTGAGCATGCGCACGAACATGGTCGGGACGAACTGCGCGTGGGTCACCCGGTGGGTCTCGATCAGGCGCAATACCGCCTCGGCGTCGAATTTGGGCATGAGGACGGTCGCGGCGCCCACCCGGTTGGCCGCCATGGTGTAGTTGACGCCGGCCGCGTGATACAGCGGCGCGGGGGACAGGTACACGCTCGAGGCGTCCATTCCGTATTTGTGAATGAGCGCGAGCTCGAGCACCGACTGCGCCCAGGATCCGTTGCCGTCGGCGGGAAGCGGTCGCCGCACCGCCTTGGGCCGCCCGGTGGTCCCGGACGAATACAGCATCTCTGACCCGTCCGACACCGGTGGGGCCTCGCCGGCCGTCGCCAGCGCGTCGTCGTAGGACTGCCAGCCCGGCAGCGCGCCACCGACCGAAAAGCGGGCGACCACCGCGGCATGGGCGGCACCGATGTGCGCGGCCAGTTCGGGCATCGCGGCATCGACGAACACCGCCTTGGCGTCCGAATCGTCGATGACATAGCTGACCTCGTCGGGCAGGAAATGGGTGTTCACCGCGGTGTAGTAGAGGCCGGAAAGCTGAGCGCCCCAGGTGATCTCAAGAAACTCCGGCCGGTTGGGCAGCACCAGCGCCACGCCATCGCCGCGTCGCAACCCCGCCCCGTGCAACGCGGCGGCCACCCGCTTGCTGCGGGCATGCAGTTCGCCGAACGAGATCGTACCGCCGTCGCTGATCAGGGCCGGCGACGCTGCGGCGGCGATCGCGTGGTCGGCGATGTTCACCAGGGGCCTAAGTTGTTGCGGCGCCGTCGGTCTGGGCGGCGGCCGCGGCCTGGCGGCGGGCGTGCTCGGAGGGCAGCACCTTGTCCTTGAACACGGTCTGGATCAGCTGTTGCACGTCCTTGCTGATGGAGGCCAGCGCGACGAGGTCGTTGGAGCTCTGCCAGTGCACCCGCATGCCCATCAGTTCCCATGCGCGTTTGAGGTTGGCCTTGGTGAGCATCAGGGTCGTCAACGGCGCCTGGGCGATGTGGCGCGCGATCGCGTCGACGCGGTCGTCGAGGTCCTCCCGCTTGACCACCTCGTTGACCAGGCCGACCTCCAGCGCCTTCCGGGCGTCGATCACCTCCGCGGTGAACAGGTAGTAGGCGGCGCGGCGCCAGTTCATGAACACCCAAGGCTCGATGGAACATTCACCCGACGGCATGCCGAAGCCCTGCAGCGGCGGGTAGGAGAAGTAGGCGTCCTCGGAGGCGATGACGATGTCGGTGGTCAGGCCCAGGTGCGTGCCGCCGCCCACGCAGTAGCCGTGCACCTGCGCGATGGTGGGCTTGGAGAACTCCCACAGGTTCAACGTCGGCTTGACGAACAGGTCCGACTGCGCCTTCCACGGGTGGCCGGTCACCATGGCGTTCTCGACGAACGACGGGTAGTCGACGGCGTTGTTGCCGATGGCGTGCCCGGAGCAGAAGCCCTTGCCGTTGGCTTTGAGCACCAGCACCTTGATGTCGTAGTCGCGGTCGGCGTCGGCCAGCGCGGCGTCGACCTCTTCGGCCAGCTTCTGGTCCTGGGCGTTGGCCTTCTCCGGCCAGTTCAACGTGACGCGGGCGATCGGGCCGTCCTTTTCGTAGATGATTCTCTCGCGGGTCTCGTTGAGATCCATCGGGCTCTACCTTTCCTCGTTAGGACGTGATGACGCCGATTTCGGCGCCGATGTCGTAGGTGGTCCCGACCTGACCCGTCCAGCGCACGGTGCCGGATGCCCCCGCTTCGATTTCCTGTTCCACCTTCTCGGTGGCGACCACATAGATCGGCGTGCCCTCCTCGACGTGTTCGCCGGCGTCGACCAGCAGGCCGGTGAGTTCGGCCTCGGACACCGCCACCGATACCCGGGGGATGCGAATGATGAAGTCAGCCATGCACCTTCGCCTTCTGACAGGTGCGCTGCGCCGCTGCGACGATGCGCGCCGGCGACGGATACACCTGTGCCTCGAGCGCGGCGGCGGCCGGGTTGGGCACGAATCGCGCGGCGACCCGCTCGATGGGTGCGGCGAGTTCGCCGAACAACTCGGTCGACAGGATCGCGGCGATTTCGGCTCCGGGACCGGCGAATTGGACGGCGTCGTGCACGATGACGGCCCGGCGGGTGCGCCGGACGGATTCGACGATGGTCCCGACGTCAAGCGGCACCAGGGTGCGCAGATCGACGACTTCGGCATCGACACCCCGCTCGGCCAGGGTGGCTGCCGCGGCAAGCGCGTCGTGCACGCAGCGTCCGTAGCCGATCAGGCTCACGTCGGTGCCGGGCCGCTTGATATCGGCCTGGCCCAGCGGGATCGAGAAGCCGGGATCGACGGGCACGTACCCCTTCTTGCTCTGCAGCCGGATTGTTTCGACGAACAGGCAGGGGTCGGGGTCGAAGATCGCCGTCGTCAACAGGCCTTTGCCGTCGCGCGGGGTGGACGGCACGATCACCTTCATCCCGGGGACGTGCATGAACCAGGCCTCCAGGCTCTGCGAATGCGTCGCACCGGTGGCCAGTCCGGCGTATACCTGGGTGCGCACGGTGATGGGCGCCGACGTGCGCCCGGCGGTCATGAACCGCAGTTTGGCGGCGTTGTTGATCAGTTGGTCGGCGGCGATACCGATGAAGTCCATGATCATGATCTCCGCGACCGGCAGCAGCCCGTCGATGGCCGCGCCGATGGCCGCGCCCAGGATGGCGGCCTCCGAGATCGGTGTGTCCAGCACGCGTTCGTGACCGTATTTGGTCGACAACCCCGCGGTGGGACCGGACGCACCGGGATCGGCGATGTCCTCGCCGAGCAGGAACACCCGCTCGTCGGCCTCGAGCGCCTGATCCAGCGCGAGGTTGAGGGCCTCGCGCATCGTCATCTCCTGATCGGCCATGTCCTACACCGGAAACCCGATGGCCGCCGCATAGACGTCGCGGTCGAGCTCGTCGATCGATGCCGCGTCCGCGGCCAGGACGGTGCGCAGCGCGGCTTCCACCGCCGCCACCGCCTCGCTGTCGATGCGGTCCAGCTCGTCGTCGCGGCAGGCGCCCGTCTCGGCGAGGTGGCAGCGGAACCGGGGCACCGGATCGGCGGCCATGGCCGCTTCGAGTTGCTCGGCGGGGATGTAGGGCATGCGGTCGCCGAAATAGTGGCCGCGGAAGCGGAACGTCACACATTCGATGAGGGTCGGCCCGCCGCCGCTGCGCGCCCGCTGCAGCGCGTCCTCGAGCGCGGCCTGCACCGCCAGCGGGTCGTTGCCGTCGACGCGCGCCCCCGGCATCCCGTATCCGGCGGCCCGATCGGCCACCCGCTCGAGCTTCATGGTGTCGCCGGTCGGGGTCATCTCGGCGTACTGGTTGTTCTGGCACACAAAGACCACGGGCAGGTCCCACAGCGCGGCCATGTTGGCGGCTTCGTGGAAGGAGCCGGTGTTGGTGGCGCCGTCGCCGAAGCTGACCACCGTGACACGGTCTAGTCCCTTCCGTTTGGCGGCCATCGCCAGTCCCACGGCCACCGGCGGCCCGGCGCCGACGATGCCGGTCGAAAGCATCACGCCCACTTCGGGTTTGGCGATGTGCATGGTGCCGCCCTTACCCCGGCTGGCGCCGACGGTGCGGCCCATCATCTCGCCGTAGATCTCCTCGAGCGGCACTCCCTTGCCGATGAGATCGTGCAACCCACGGTAGGTGGTCACCAGCTGATCGTCGGGCCGCAGCGCGACACCCATCGCGGCGGCGATCGCCTCCTGCCCACGGGAGGGCCAGTACACGCACATGAACTCGCCGGTGCCGATCCCCTTGGACAGCCGGTCGTCGGCCGCCTTCATCAGCACCATGAGTTCGTAGAGGCGTCGCTGGATCTCGGAGTTGTCGGTCATCGCCGAACCCCGTTGCGGTGCACGATGATCGGTGCCACCGCCGTCACGCGCCCGACCATGGCTTGACCTTGAGGAAGCCGCCGCCGTCCACGCGCAGTTGCTGTCCGGTGACATAGCGGGCGGCGTCGGACGCGAGGAACAGCACCGCCTCGCTGATGTCCTCGGGTTCGACGTAGGGGATGGGCATCGCCTGCACGAACGGGAAGATCGGTTCGGCGTCCTCGCGGGTCGGCTCCTTCAGGTCGGGGCGGAAGGCGCGGTACATCGGCGGGCTGTGCAACATGTCGGTGTTGACGTTGGTCGGGTGCACCGCGTTCATCCGGATGGAAAACGGCGCCAGCGCCAGGGCGAAGTCGTTGACATAGTGCGCGGCGGCCAGTTTCGCGAAGGCGTAGCCCGCTCCGCCTGGACCGCCGTCGATGCCGGTGGTGTTCAGGGACGACATGAAGGCCGCGTTGGAACCGATGACGACGATCGACGCGCCCGCCTGCAGGTGTTTGAGGCTGGCGTGCACCAGGTTGAGCACGCCGACCAGGTCCACGTCCACCGCGTCGGCGAACGCCTTCGGGGGCAGCCCCGCGGTCAGGGGGCAGATGCCGGCGTTGGCCACCACGACGTCGAGGTGCCCGAGTTCGGCGACGCCCGCGTCGATGGCCGCCGACAGCGCGACACGGTCGCGGACGTCGGCGACCGCGGTGTACGCGCGCTGCCCCTCCTTTTCCACCAGCCGCGCCGTCTCATCCAGGTCCTCGGGGCGCGCCAGGGGATACTCGTTGGTGTCGATGTCGGCGCAGATGTCCACGGCGATGACGTCCGCACCTTCGGCGGCCAGCATCCGCGCGTGTGAACGGCCCTGCCCGCGCGCGGCCCCGCTGATCACGGCCACCTTGCCCGTCACCCTGCCCATCGCCCGTCCTTCGTCCGTGTCTACACCACGACCCGCGTTGGCGCCCAACGCCGTTCGTCGACATCACTGAAGCTGAAGCGGGAACCTTGCGACCGCTCACCCGCCCGCGCCGTGGGACGGCGCGCGGTCACCGCGGCGGGCGTCGCAACGAGACCTTCGGTCGGCTGCATCGCATCTCTTCCCCGAAAACCCGCGCTGACCTGCAGATGGGCTATCACTACGACCAAGACTAGCTAGAATATCTAAAATAGCAAGGAATAGCCGCGACGAGGGGGTTGGCGATGTCTGACGTGCACGGCGGCGTCCTGCACGGGGTGCGGGTCGTCGAGCTGGCGTCCTGGACCTATGTGCCCTCGGCCGGGGCCGCGCTGGCGGACTGGGGTGCCGACGTCATCAAGGTCGAAGGCGTCGCCTCCGGTGACCCCGGACGGGCGCTGGTGGTCGGCGGGTTCACCCGGCAAGCGGCCCGTCCGGATGCCGACTTCATTCTCGAACTGGGCAACCGCGGCAAGCGCAGCATCGCCATCGACGTCAAATCGGAAACGGGTCGCGAGTTGTTCGGCCGGCTATTGGCCAGTGCCGATGTGTTCTTGACCAATTGGTTGCCCGGCGCGCTCGAACGGGCCCGGCTGACCGTCGAGGACGTCCGCTCGTTCAACCCGAACATCATCATCGCGCGCGGCACCGGCCTGGGCGTCCGCGGCCCCGATCGCGACCGCGGCGGCTTCGACGCCGCAACCTATCTGGCGCGCGGCGGGGTCGCCTACACGCTGACACCCTTCGGCAGCGAGACGCCGGCGGTCCAGGGGCCCGGCTTCGGTGACCTGCAGGGCGGGGCGACGCTGGCCGGCGGCGTCTGCGCCGCGCTGTTCCACCGGGAACGTACGGGCGAACCGACGATCGTCGACTCTTCGCTGCTGGCGCAGGCGATGTGGTCGATAGCGCCATCCATCTGCGCGGCCGACTTCTTCGACATCGACGGGATCCCCGGTGCGCCGCCCGGCCTGGCCATCAACCCGTTGGTCAACCGGTACAAGACGAAAGACGGCAGGTGGATCCAGCTGGTGTTCTTGCAGCCGGACAAATTCTGGGCGGGCTTCTGCCGGCGCATCGGGCTGGCGGAACTGGCCGACGATGACCGATTCGTGCCGTCGGCCAACCTGATCGCCAATGCGGCCGCCGCGACCGAGCTGCTGGCGAATACGTTTGCCGGCCATGACCTCGCGCACTGGCAGGCGGTGCTCGCGGACGAACCCGGCGTGTGGGGTGCGCTGGCGACTCCGCGGGAAACCCTCAACGACCCGCAGGTCGAACCCAACGGCTATGTGGTGACGAACGTCGACGACCACGGGGAGAAGTACCGAATCGTCGCGGCC
>NZ_LZLL01000391.1:0-1632 GCF_001669335.1 Mycobacterium sp. 1245852.3
GCTGGCCGCGGCCGTCGCATCCGCGCAGGGTGCCGGGGCGCTCGGATTCGCCGGAACGACACAGCGGCAGAAGGCTTTTCAGGCGGCCGGATTGACCAAGCTGGCCGACGACGACTTCGGCGGCGGCCCACGCATGCCGATGGTGCCCGGCACGTGGGAGCACGAGGCCGGCAACCCAACGGGCCCAACCGATCCGGGGAAAGGGGGGTAAGGCAGTCAGCCAGATGCAGGTGAATTACCGAATCCCCAACGGACGCAACAGAAAGGAATCAACATGAGTATGTTGGACGCTCACATTCCGCAGTTGGTAGCCGCACAGTCGGCCTTCAGCGCCAAGGCGGCATTGCTGCGCAGCACGATCAGCCAGGCCGAGCAGGAAGCCATGTCGGCGCAGGCGTTCCACCAGGGTGAGTCCTCTGCCGCCTTCCAGGCCGCGCACGCGCGGTTCGTCGAGGTCGCCGCGCGGGTCAACACCCTGCTCGACATCGCCCAGGCCAACCTCGGGGACGCCGCCGGGACCTACGTGGCCGCCGACGCCGCCGCCGCCTCCGGCTACACCGCGTTCTGAGCTCACCGCTAGCAACCTCGAAAGGACTTGTCATGTCGCAGATCATGTACAACTACCCGGCGATGTTGAGCCACGCCGCCGACATGTCCGGATACGCCGGCACCATGCAGGGGCTCGGTTCCGACATCGCCAGCGAACAGGCCACGCTGTCCAACGCCTGGCAGGGTGACACCGGTATGACCTACCAGGTGTGGCAGGCCCAGTGGAACCAGGCGATGGAAAGCCTGGTGCGCGCCTACCAGTCGATGGCCAGCACCCACGAGGCGAACACCATGTCCATGCTCGCCCGCGACCAGGCCGAAGCCGCCAAATGGGGCGGCTAGTTCGTGCCTGAACGAACCTGATGCAGCAAGCGCCCAACGCCGTCGAGCTGACGGTCGATCACGCTTGGTTCATCGCGGAAACGGTTGGGGCGGGGAGCTTTCCCTGGGTGCTGGCAATCACCTCGCCCTATCGTGATGCCGCGGAGCGCAACGCGTTCCTCGACCGTCAGAAGGCTGAGCTGACCGAGCTGGGCCTGGTTTCGGAGGCCGGACTCGTCAACCCCGCTGTCGCCGAGTGGATCAAGGTGGTGTGTTTTCCGCAGCGGTGGCTGGACCTGCGTTACGTCGGCCCCGCCAAGGACACCGGTGAGCCCGGCGCCGGCGCCGACTTGCTGCGCGGCATCGTCGCGCAGCGCAGCGGTGAGGCCGGCAAGCCGTCGATCACCGTGGTCGCGTTGCGCAGCGCACAGCTGATCACCTTCACCGCGATGAACATCGACGATCCACGCGCTCTGGTTCCGGTGCTCACCGTCGGTCTCGCCCAACGGCCGCCGGCGCGGTTCGACGAGTTCAGCATGCCGATGCGGGTCGGGGCGAGAGCCGACGAGCGGCTGCGTTCGGGTGCACCGCTTGCGGAAGTCCTTGACTACCTGGGCATTCCACAATCGGCGCGGCCGGTGGTGGAATCGGTGTTCAACGGGCCGCGCAGCTATGTCGAGATCGTCGCCGGCTGCCACCGCGACGGCCGGCACTCCACCAGCGAGGTGGGGATGAGCATCGTCGACGCAAGCGAGGGACGGG
>NZ_LZLL01000392.1:0-3917 GCF_001669335.1 Mycobacterium sp. 1245852.3
CAGCCGAAGGGTGACTGGATTGCGTTTCGAGGCACCGAGAGTGGCATAGCCAGACAGCATGGCCAGCGGCGCGATACAGTCGCTATCCTTACGGCAAAAGGCGCAAGGATATGACACTTCTCAAGCTCAGCCCCAATGCGCTAGCCCACTGCCGTTTCGCGATCTCACCGCTGGCCGAGACCGTCGGCGTGCTAATCACCTTGCAGCGCCGATGCACCGACCCCTCCTTGGCCCGCTGGCACGCCGAACACCAGCCGGCCTACCGCCGGTGGCTGGGCGCCAGCCCGATCGCTGCGGCACTGCTGGCGTTGATCGCCACGACCAAAAAATTCCCCGACATGATTGCGTTACCGCCTGAGCACGGCATCAATACCCGTTTCAGCGACGAACTCGCGGCGATGACAACCTTCAGCGACGACAACATCCGCGCCGCGGTGCGGGCCGCCGCGGCAGCAAGCTGGAAAACGCACTCTCTCGACTGGCTCAACCAGCAGAACCTTGCAACCCGCGCCGCGACGGTCTTGGACGAGGGCTGGCAGCAATTCGTCTCGCCGGACTGGGCGCGACGTCGTGCCGTCCTCGAACGCGACATCATGTACCGCGCCGGGCTACTGGCCGCTTATGGCTGGAAGCACACCGTCGAGAGTATGAAACAACGCTCAGTCTGGATCGGCGACAACACCATTCGCTTCAGCAGTCAGCACTGGCCCGACCGCACTATCGACGAGGGACTGATCTTTGTGCCCCGCACCACAACCGGCGGCTGGTGGACATGTGAACAAGCTCCACGCTACGCCCTGGTCTACTGCGCCCACGGCCCCCATGCCGAGCCGACCACCGCCGACGCCCGCGGCACCGACGCACTGTCGGCCCTTCTCGGTCCTGGCCGCTCCCGCATCGCACGCCAACTAAAAACCCCCGCCACCAGTACCCAACTCGCGCACACCCTCGGCCAATCTCTAGGCACCGTCAGCAATCACCTCGCCGTATTGCGCGATGCAGGGACAATTGTCGGAACCAGAGTCGGACGCAACGTCACCTACCGGCTCACCGAACGAGGACACCAACTCCTCCGACTCCTCGACGAAAACGCGCAAGCAAACGCATGACCCCTGCAACCCACTACCACCACCACATCGGGCGGCAATAACCTCATAACCCGCAACAGCTAACCGTCTCGGCTACTTTGGTTGCTGCAAGGTTCAGTGCATTTCGAGGGGATCGAGGTAGAGAGGTGTCGCAGCCGAGCCCGCGGCCGCTATCGGGTGGCTATCCTCCTAGCGCCGGGGGCGCGAGACCGGGTTATCTGCCGCCGGCGTCGCCGGGGTATCCAATGCACCCCAGCTCGGCTCCGGCGGCGTATCCACCGCCTGCAGTGGAGCCGACGTTTCAGGTGCGCACGTTCAAACACACTGGCGCTGTGGTGTTTTGGCTGAACCAGCCGTGTATCACCACCGGTAGCTATGCGCAGTGCGAGGCCGCGATCGATGCTGCTCAACAGCACTGCATCCTGGCGGGTTGGTGGAGCATGGGCTCGCTGGTGTGGAATCCGATCTCGTTGGCGCGAAACGCCCGCGCCCGCACGGTGCTGCGCCGCCAAGCCCGTCAAGCTCACGACTACGCGCTATGGTGGGCGACTTACCAAGCGGGGGGCCGCCACATCCATGTATGGGCGCCTCCACCCACCCGTCCGGCATACACCAAATGGTGGATGTGGCTGCCGCTCATTATGATTCCACTGATCCTCGCACTGATTGTGTCCATAGCAACCACCAAAGAAAGCCACCACAGACCCACCACGCCCAACCAGAACCCATTGACAACAATCACGTTGCCCACGTTGGCGCCCAAAGCTACGCAGTCCGCTTCGCGCTGACCTCCGGGCCAGCAAGACACTGGTTCAGGCTGCGCCCACTCGTCGTCGACGGCGTCGTTGTCGCCTGTATGCACGGCGGGTCAAACGCCAGTTCGGGCAGTCGGGAAGCCACTGAGCATCGGGCTCGGGTCGATAGGGATCTGCCAGCCTGTATGCCTCGGGCGTGACGACAGCACCGGCTTGATGCTGGCGTTCACTTAGTGGCTCAGTAGCCACCGCCACCGCCGTTGAGCGCGGCGCGGGGCATCCGGGCTGTGTCGGTGTGACGGGGGGCGCCGTCCATGGTGGCAAGTCGATCGCCGGTGAGTCGATCGAGCTCGGACGCCGGATGCCGAAGAGGGGCTGGCTCAGGGCTTGGGCGGAGGCGCGTTTGATTCGAGTCCGCGCGGCGATGCGCCTGAACAGGGCCACTTGTTAAGCCTAGCCGGGGCTCTGGTCGGAGGCCGGGTGCGCAATTCCCAGGTCGGCCGCCAGCGTGGCGAGGTCGACCTGGGGCGCGTCTGCCATCCAGGCTTGTGTGCGCCCGGCAGCAAGATAGCGCGGTGCGGGGTGGACTCTCCATGCTTGTTGACGGACCATCACGGCGTGGGCCAGGACTTGGGCGTGGAATCGTGTCGGCACCGTCCGGCTGGCCACGAGCGTTCCCCGGCGTCGCAGTTCCCTTAATGCCCGTGTGCTGGCGTTGGTGACGGCGACTTGCATCCAGGGCTTGGCGTGAATGGCGATGATGGCCACGGTGTGCGGGTCGAGCCACCCTTGTTCGCGCCAGGCCGGCAGGATTGCGCTCTCATCGTCGATCGATGCGAGCGCATTGAGCGCGTATCGGTACTGCTGGTCGTTGCGCCGTTCGACATCGGCGGGACCGCGTTGCAGTTGGGCGATCCGATGTTTAGGGATCGCGACGCGCCGATATGGCGAGTGTCGCTTGGAGATCCAACGGCGAACGGTGGACGGCGTGACACCGGCATACGCGGCGACCGCAGCCGCGTCGACGGTGTTCCGCGGGGTGGCGCCGTAACAGTCCAGCAGCATGCCGATGAGTCTTTTGCGGCTCCACCGGGGGCCAGCGTTGGGTCGTATTGCTTTGGATGGCAAGCTCATTCGGGGGTACCGATACCGAAATCGTCGATAGTGACGAAGTCCCATCCAGCGACGTACTTGTCGTCGAAGAACTCCTTCATCCACTTTCGAAGGCCCTCATCGCCGCCGTCCTCATAAGCGCGCAACAGGGCCTCGATCTCCTCGGGACTGATGTCGTTGGCCACGCGGCGATCGCGCGCATACCCTTGGTCGTAGCCGCCCACGCCTTGCTCACCGCTGACCCAGATTTTGCTGCCGGTGCGAAGCGCCTGCCTGCCTTGTGTGCTGCTGCGGAAGTCGGCGGTGGCCCCTCGCCGGCCCCGCTTGGTGGTCGTGACGCGCCGCGCCGCTGCCCGGATCGACGCCAGTCGGCCCTTAGACGGTTGTTGGGTGCCAGCGGCCCAGCGCCGCACGGTGCCCTGGGACACGCCGAGTGATTGCGCGGCGGCCCGCGCGTTGACCGCCCCACCACGCGGGCCCCGGCCGAACACTGCCTGCAGCATGCCTCGCATGCTGCTGCCCTCTGCGGAGTCGGCCTCGCGCCGGCCTGAAATCCGCCGCAAGAAGGTGTTGCTTTGCGCTGCTTGTGCTTGCCGGATCGCCTGGCGGACATCGCGTTTGGATACACCCAAGCCCCGTGCGGCGCGGTCGACGTCGACCGTTCCGTTAGCCACCGAGCCGTACCCCGCCAGGTCGCTGGCATTGATTCGGCTGCGTCGTCTGCCTCTGCGCGCCATCAGCGGCTGCCCTCAGCGTCGGTGAGCAGATTGGCGCGCCACGCACGGGCGGGGATCAAGTCTTGTTTGCCGCGGTAGTCACGTCCGTTGAGGTGCTCGAGGTGCTCGTCGAGCAGCCCAGAGCCTTCCGGCTTGTACTGCCCGAAGCCGCGGCCAAACGACTTTGGTCCCCCGGGCCAGGCTGTCACTGGATCCGGGTCATCGGAGGCGTAGAGGACCGTGTC
>NZ_LZLL01000393.1:0-14096 GCF_001669335.1 Mycobacterium sp. 1245852.3
CCTCTCAACTGCACGGTTCGGCCCGGAGTTAACCGTCGAACGGCTGCGGCCCCACCGCGATCGCCGCGTTGCGACACGGTCACGGATGGATACCTATCGGTTCGTCACTGGTCACATATGCCCCGTGGATCACTATCGTCACATGAGCCAACTAAGGACCGGCGTCCTACCCCTCGAAAGGTTTTACATGTCGGCGTTTCTGCGAAGTGTGTCGCTCACGATGGCGTCGGCGGCCGCTGTCGGATTCGTCCTCGTGATCGGGCCCGCGCCAACGGCAAACGCCACACCGTGTGGGGCGCCCGAGGCGAACGTCGATCCTCCCGCGCCGCCGGTGGCCATGCCCGCGCCGCAGCCGGTCGTCCAGCCGCCGACCGGGCGCCGGCCCACGCACACGAACGACCAGGCGCCGCTGCCTCGGCTGGGTCCGCTGATCTCGTCACTGCTCAAGCCGACCGCTCCAGGCCGGCAGTACTCCGCACCGGTGCATCCGCGAGCCGAAGGGCCCGGCGCCGACCCGGCCGCGCCGATGTACCCGCAAGCCGAGGTGCTGCCGCCAGGACCCAATCCGCCCGCGCCCGGGGTTCCCGCGCTGCCGCCGAATGCCAACCAGCTGCGTCCCAACGCCGCGCCGATGCCGCAGCCGCAGCCGCAGCCCGAGCCCGGCCCGCCGCCCCCTTCGATCGCCGGGGCGCCGACGTCACTGGTTGACTGGGTAACCGGACCGAACGGTCCGAACAAGACCCTGCAACGCTTCAGCATCTCCGGCACCGACCTCGGGATCGCCTGGGACAACGGCGATCCCGCCAACCGTCAGGTACTGATGGCCTTCGGTGACACGTTCGGCTATTGCAAGGTGCACGGCCAGCAGTGGCGCTATAACACCTTGTTCCGCAGCAACGACCACGACCTGTCCAAGGGCATTCACATCGCCGACGGTGTGCCCAACGACCGGTATTCGGGGTCGCCCGTGTGGGCGCCCGGGCTGTCCAAGCAGGTCGTCAACACCATCCACAAGGCGGCGCACGAGACGGGAATCATCCCGACCGCGGCGATGTCCATGGGCCGCACGCAGTACATGAGCTACATGTCGATCCGCCAGTGGGGCCGCGACGGCGAGTGGTCGACCAACTACTCGGCGATCGCCAGGTCCAACGACAACGGCCAGAACTGGGGGATCTTCCCGACCACCATCCGCACGGCCTCACCGGACGCCATTCCGGGAGCCGGGTTTACGCCGGGCAATGAGAACTTCCAGATGGGCGCCTTCCTGAAGGGGAACGACGGCTACCTCTACCAATTCGGCACCCCGTCGGGACGTGGCGGCGCGGCGTTTCTGTCCCGCGTCCCACCGAACCAACTGCCCGACCTGACCAAGTACCAGTACTGGAACGGCGACAACGGCGGCCATTGGGTCGCGAACAATCCCGGCGCGGCGACGCCGATCTTCCCCGGGCCGGTTGGCGAAATGTCGGCGCAATACAACAGTTATCTCAAGCAGTACCTGGTGCTCTACACCGACGGCGGCAGCAACGACGTGGTGGCAAGGACCGCGCCGACGCCGCAAGGCCCCTGGAGTCCCGAGCAACCGCTGGTGTCCTCCTTCCAGATGCCCGGCGGCATCTACGCGCCGATGATCCATCCCTGGTCGTCGGGACGAGACCTGTACTTCAACCTGTCGTTGTGGTCGGCATACGACGTGATGCTGATGCACACCGTGCTGCCGTAAAGCGTTGCCACCGAACAACGATGGCCGAGTGAGAGGAGGGCGACGATGATCGCCTTGGAGTATCACGACAATTGTTGCGGCCTGGCCGACCCGCTCACTCCTCTCGCGGCGGCGGCCCTACCCGACGGCGTGCCCAGTTCGTCGGCGGGCGCGGCGTCGAGGGGCGACAGTGTCGGCGGCGCGCAGACCCACACGGTGTTCGACGGTCACCGGCCGGATTTCTGGACGGTGGGCAGGCCGGGCCTGCGGGACATCGAGGTGTGCATCGAAGGGGCCCGCGCCGACGGCGCGATCAGTCTCGGTCTGGTGGTCAACGGCCTGGACTGCAGTGGTCTTCCGATCGACCAGGCGCTTTCGCTCGCAGACGCCCGGGGGGATGCGGGCGTCTGCGGCGTTAGCTGCCGGGGAGGCGGACACCTCAAAGCCAGTTAGCAAACGGCGCAAGGCTTTTCCGCGAGGCCGTCGTCGCCGATCTGTGTCAGGGGGTCTCGGTCACGGCGGCGGCGGAATCCACCGCTTGCCGTCCGTGGTCCACCCGCAGGGCAGATAGTTCCAATGTGCCGGCGGATTGGGGTCGAAACTCAGGCACTTCGGTGCGTAGAACGAAGGGGCGGGCGGGGGAGGCGGCGCCGGTTGATTCTCGGCGCTGGCGGTAGCCCCGCTGAGCAGCACGGCCCCAGCGGCCATCAGTGTCGCGACTAGCTTCCGCATCGCAGGCTCGGCAGGTCTTATGTCCCGACGAAGCGACGGGCGCTACGTTTCTTCCCTCACACGCACGCTATGGATGGTAGTCCTCTTCTCCGGCTTTCGCGCGCAACTCGAGTGGTGACTGCCGACCAATTGGCGGCGACGGGGCCGGCCGGCCGGCCGGCCAGATGCGCCGCGGCGCCCGGCCCCGGCGCGCCTCCCCGGTGGCGCCCGCGGAGTAGCACGGGACACTAGACGAAGTGGATGAACGCAAGCTGGACACCGCGTCACAACGAAAAGTACGATCGTGTTCTGTTCATCTACTTGTAGAGCGGGGATTTTCTTGCGGCACAAAGCCGTGCAAGCAGGAGCGTTGCAATGAGGTCGCTGGAGGGGAGCTCGCCGTCAGTGTTTGCGGCGAGCGCCTGTGGAATCGCCTTGCGCCGCCTAGGGCACGCCCCGGTGCCGGCCGGTCACCTCACCCGGGGACGGCCCTTCCTCGCCGCGTTCATCGCCGAGCAGACCCGTCAAGACAGCTGGCGCGCAATCGAAGTCATCACGGATACCCATAATTGCCGCGTCGAGTCATACCTGCAGCGTCGACGGCATCGCCCGTGGCGCAGCAGGGGATCCTAACCATTCGAGGTTGACCCTTTCATGTCGTGACCGGCGTTGCGCGACAACGCCGGCGGCGTCGGCTATCACCACGGCCCACGAACTGCCGTAGCCACGTCGCAAGGTTCTCCGAGTTCCCTGCCGGAATTCCTGGTCGCGGACTGTGATTCGTCGAATCGATGTGCGAATCAACAACTTACGTCAGAGCACTCGACCGGCCGCTCGCAGCCCGGTCACGAGCCGGTCGGTATTGCACCCCCGGCACCGAAGCGAATCGGGCTCGCGACGCCGGGCCGCAAATAATTTTCCAATCAGTAAACCGGTACTGCGGCCGGTGCGGGTTTGCCTCGAGGTGCGACCGCCGTACCGCTGAATCAGGTGGGATAACAATGGATTTCGGATTCCTACCGCCGGAAGTCAACTCCGGCAGGATGTACGTCGGCCCCGGCGCCGGCCCGATGCTGGCCGCCGCGGCGGCGTGGGATGGGTTGGCCGTCCAGCTGCACTCCGCGGCGGCGTCGTACGAGTCGGTGATCGCGAGCCTGACCGGTGATTGGCGAGGCCTCTCGTCGGGCATGATGGCGGCGGCGGCAGCGCCGTATGTCGCGTGGATGAGCTTGACCGCCGCCCAAGCCGAGCAGGCCGCCGATCAGGCGCGAGTGGCGGTGGCCGCCTATGAAGCCGCGTTCGCCGCGACCGTGCCGCCGCCGATCGTCGCCGCCAACCGTGCGCGGTTGATGGCGCTGATCGCGACCAACCTCCTCGGTCAAAACACTCCGGCGATCATGGCAACCGAGGCCGAGTACGCCGAGATGTGGGCCCAGGATGCCGCGGCGATGTACGGCTATGCCGGTTCCTCGGCGGCCGCCGCTCAGATGACGCCGTTCACCCAGGCGCCGCAGACCGCCAACCCGGCCGGGACGGCGGCACAAGCCGCTACCGTCGCCAACGCTGCCGGCGGGTCGGTCGTGACCCACACGCAATCGGCTCTGCCGCAACTGATGTCCGTCGTGCCTCAATCACTGCAGAGCCTGACCACGCCTGCTGCTGCTGCTGCCAACCCCCCGTCGCTGCTGTCGGCTCTCGACTCGGCGCTCACGGGTCCACTGGGCCCAGTGTCGCTCTTCGGCATCGGCGGCAGCCCTTATCTGCTGGGCGTCGAAAACTATCTGGTGCCACAAAACGTGGCCAATGTGAACAGTGCCAGGCAGCGGCTGGACCGCGACCGACTCAAGCTGGCCCAGCTCGGCGGCGGGGCCGAGCCGGGCAACCGCGTGGTCGGCTCACCGAGGCCCGGTGGTGCCGAAGTTCCAACGGGGATAGGCCGAGCGGCCATGGTCGGGCGCCTGTCGGTGCCGCAGGGATGGGCCGCCGCCGCCCCGGAAGTTCGGCCGGTCGCCATGGTGTTGCCACAAACCACAGTCGCCGGTGCGCCGGCGGCACTGGCGGCAGAGGGGCAGGGGTCGCTGTTCGGCAATATGGCCGCTTCGGGTCTGGCCGGGCGTGCCGTGGCTGCCGCCGGTGGTGGTTCTACTCGCGGAATGAGCCTCGGGGGCAGCGCATTCGGGCGGGCGGCAACTACCGCCACCATCATCGTCATCAACGCCGACGACGCGCGGGACTAGCTGCCGTCGCCAATATCGAGGAGCAGCAATGGATTTTGGAGCCTTACCCCCGGAGATCAACTCCGCTCGGATGTATGCGGGTCCCGGTTCGGGGCCGATGTTGGCCGCCGCGTCGGCGTGGGATGGCTTGGCCGCTCAGCTGCACTCTGCGGCGGCAGCGTACGACGCGGTGATTTCCAACCTGGCCAGCGGTTGGCAGGGGCCGTCGTCGGCGGCCATGGCGGCCGCGGTTGCACCCTACGTGGAATGGATGAGTCTCACCGCCGCGCAGGCCGAGCAGGCCGCCGCGCGGGCCAGGGCGGCGGTGGCCGCCTACGAGACCGCGTTCACGGCGACGGTGCCCCCGGTGGCGATCGCGGAGAACCGCAGCCGGCTGGCGGCACTGGTGGCGACCAATGTGCTGGGCCACAACGCTGCCGCGATCGCGGCCACGGAGGCGGAGTACGGGCAGATGTGGGCGCAAGACGCCGCGGTGATGTACGGCTACGCCCGATCCTCGGCGACCGCCGCGCAGATGACGCCGTTCGACTCGGCGCCACAAACCACCAATCCCGCCGGAGCGTTCGGTCAATCGGGCGCCGTCGCCCAGGCCGCCGGCGTCGCTCCGGCCAACGCGCAATCCGCCCTGTCGCAGTTGATGTCCTCGACGCCGCGAACCTTGCAAAGCCTGGCAGCGCCGGCTGCATCCCCCGCAGCGGATCCGTCGTCGTTGGCGACATGGCTGAACAACCTGAACTCCACACCGCTGGCGCGGATCGCCGCGAACGTCGAGTTCGTCACCAAAGCCATTCGTCCGGTGAACGACACGTTGCTCAGCCTGAGCTTGGGCCTGGTGGTGACGGCACGGACCTGGAGCGACACGGCGGTCGACCTGGAGGGACCGCTGTTCGCCGCGCTCGGCTCGAGCACGCAGGCGGCCACGACGGCCGGCGCGTCCGCCGTGTCCGCAAGTGTCGGCAGCGCCGGCCTGGCAGGAGCGTTATCCGTACCGCCGAGCTGGGCGGTGGCGAGCCCGGGGATCAAGTTGGCCGCCACCGTGCTGGAGTGCACCAGCGCGGCGGCAGCGCCGACGGTCATGGCGAGCACGAGTGGTTTCGCTGGCGAAATTGCCCTGGCGGCCTTGGCCGGAAGCGCCCTGGGCGGTGCGGTGCCCCGCGGGATCACCGGAACCGCCCTGCGGGAGGTGGGACGCCGGTCGGACGACGACGCCGACACGCCGGACAAGCTGAAGACCGTCCTGGCGGAACTGCAACAGGCGCCCGAGGCGGTTCAGCACTGGCACACCGACAAGGCGCACCTGGAAAGCCTTCTAGACCAGCTGGCCAAGAAACCGGGCGTCCATGCTGTGCACTTGTCCTCTGCCGAGAAGTCCAAGGCCACACCGCCCCGGGCCACCTGGGGGTAGCCGCACGTGGGCTCGGCCTGTGGCGCCGCTAGGCGGCGCGGCGGCGATGCCACGGTGCGTGCGCCGACGCCTTCGTGAGCTGGCCGCGGCCCGCCGGCAGGTGAGACACCGAAGCCAAGGCCTCGTCACCGCTGCGCGGGCGGGCGTCGCGATGAATCCACCAGGCGGCCGTCATACCCACGAAGCCGACCGCCAAGGCCAATACGATTACGACGTCCCCGAAGGCGAGCAACAAGATTGTGCCCGCGATGATCCACAGTGTCTCGGCGATCGGGTAGCGGGCGCCGAAACGTCCTCTGGTGGGGGTCTGCATGTCAGCCTCGCTAGGTGGGGTCACCGTTCGTTGAGTGACTAGGTCTTGCAACACCTGGGCGATCGGAAGGTTGCCCGATCGGGCGACGACGTGACCCAACTCACCACCCGGCTCACGCCGTCGAGGCGCCGGCGCGATTCTGGTTCGCCAACGCGGCAAGGCCTAGCCCGAGAAACAACGCCGCGCCGCCGCCGGTGATGAGGGCACCGGCCGGCGGCAGCGTCTGACGTCGGATGCCGCGCAGGGCCGCGATGACGTCCATGGCGTCGGTGAGCAGCCCAAGTTGTAGTGCGCGGGTGCGCAACCGCGGAGAGGCATTCGTGACGGCGAGGGCCAGCGTCAATTCGCGAGACCCGAACAGCTGGGTGGTGAAGGGCTGCCGCTCGGCGCCGGCCAGCCCAAACAGGCGCGCGGCCTTGGCCGGAGCCGCCCATGCGGTCACGCCGGTGGCGAAGCGCAGCGCGGCGAATGTCGGGATGAGAACGCGGTTCGGTGAGGTGGTCATCCGACCATCCTCGTGCGCCGTGCCGCCGATTCATACCCCTCGCCGGACTGGCCATGACAGTGGCGGCCCGTCACACATATGCGGTGCCCCCGGCAGGATTCGAACCTGCGACACCGGCTTTAGGAGAGCCTGCAGACCCTCCTAGTCATGGCGCCGGAAGGGCATCTGAACTGGCCATTTGATGCTACGTCAGACCAGCCGAAACCACGGCGTGTCGCGGATTCACCGACCAAGCACCGACCACAGATCAGCGTTGGCTTCCGGGCTCAGAAACGAGCGAAGCCCCTCGGCTGCAACCAAGGGGCTCCACGGAGGCAACTATGGAAACCACCGTTTGCGCGCGCAATCGAATCGTACCGCGGGCGAATAATTACGTCATCGATCTGACGATGTCGGACGGTGTCCGATGAGCACATTGCCAACAGGCTGGACTGTCGATACCACAGGATCCCGGGTTTACCTCGAAAGCGTTGACGGCGACGATCCGCCGCTGGAATTTGAGCTGTTTGACGTTGATGCGCTTGCGATCGGTGTGGCTCTGATTCGTTCATCGGAACGCGCACGGGCTGTCCGAGCGGTAAGCGACCTGGCTGAGGAACGCGTCGAGTCCGAGGCCTTGCTCGGCGGGGGGACCGGCCAACAGGGCGAGTGCGCTTCTGCGGAGGGCGGCGACCGTGAAGACTTGACTGTGGAAATCCGCGAACCGACTGACGATCAGTCGGTATCGGCAGTAGAGGCGTGGCTGCCTGGTTGGCATTGGCCAGCGGTGCGGGCAGTGCGGCGCGGCGCAGGATGGCTCGTGCTCGTGGATCCCGTCGTAAGCGCGACGGCCGGCGTAGAGGAAGCCGCCCGCAGTGCTCTCGACGCAATCGACGCAGGCGAAGCCCGCATCTGGGTCAAGATGCTCGCTGCCCTGTACGTGAAGGCGGCGGGGAAATGAGTTTGATGCCGGATGGCTGGTCCGTCGACGTCGACGGCGCCAATATCGTCGTTTCGTTCTCGGACGGCGATCGGGATGGGCGGTGGGTGCTCAGCAGACATGACGCACGCGTGCTGCGGGCCCAATTGCATCTGGCGTACCTGTTGGCTGGGCGGAACCGATGGTCCACGGGAGCCGAGCCTGGCGCTACATCCGAGGAAGTAATTCCGCATGACTGGGCGATCTCGGCGATCGGCGATTCGGTGGAGTTTGTCGTGCCGGTGAGCGCTGTGGACGGGCGTTACATACTGACCCACGCAGAAGCTCTGGCGGCGGGGGTGACGTTAATTCGGGAAGCTGAACGGGCGCGGCACAACCGGATGGAATCCCGCCGACGTGCGATCGAAGAGCTGGCGAGCGAGTCTTTCGCTGGGTTGTATGGCCCCGATTATCTCGAAGATCTACGCAGAGACTGGCCTGACGACGCTGAAGATGAGCGCGGCGGTGCCGAGTGAGTGCGCTGCCGGAGGGGTGGTCGGTGTTCGAGGAGGCCGGCGACGTGATCATTCAGTTGCGACCCGTGGAGTTGTACTCGACGTTCGTGCTTTCACGGGACGATCTGCTGGCCGTGATGGAGCGCCTTGTCGATGCGGTGACTTCAGCTGACGAAGAGGCCGGGCGGGCACTCGTGCGTAGTCGGGGGTCGGTGGACGTCGAGCACGTAATCGAAGGGTGGACTCTTTCTGTCGAGAGAGGAACCGTAATCCTCGACGTGGCTCCGCGAAATCTGGGCGGACACTATGTATTGAGCCTTGAGCAAGCGTCGAGACTCTGGCGAAGTCTCGCGGCTGCGTACTGGCTTGCTGATGACCAGATTCAAGAGATGCTCTGGCAGGCGTTAATCGCGGATGACGATTCATCTGAGGACAGTCTGTGATGATCATCGACGCAGATTCAGGTGAAGAACGCGTCAGGGGTGGCGCGGCGGTCCGGAGCGCTTGCGCGGAGGACCAGAGCGTCGGCGGCGCGAGCGGAGCGAGCGCTCTTGGTAGTCCTCAGAGTTATTGCTTCACAAAGGGAGTCGAGGGTGGTGGCACGGAGTCGACCGAACGCCGCCGCGTTCGGTGGTCGGCCCGCGCGATGCTATGGCAAGCGTCATCCTTGAAAGCCGTACGCTGCTGCGGGCGCATGCTGCATAACGACGCAGTCCGCGATCCCGACGATGGTCAAAGTGTCCTAATCCGCAGACGTGAAGTCGACGGTCGAATGGTCGCTAGCTATCAAGGATTGATGACTTGTGGCTCGGTGTGGTCGTGTCCGCGTTGTTCTGCAGTAATTGCCCACATGCGTGCAGAAGAGATCGGGGCCGCGGTTCGCGAGTGCCACCGCCAGGGCGGCAAGGTCTACATGTTGACGTTGACCATGCGGCACAAAGCTTCTGATCGTCTAGCAGATTTGTGGGACGCGTTGAGTTCCGGTTGGAGATCGGCGTTCGGCACGCGGGCCTGGACGGGTCAGAAGGCTAGGTCTGCGGAACGTCACGGCAGGCCGGTTGAGGTTATGGCCCGATCCGGAGATGCGGAACTATTCGAAGTCGCTGGCGTTACTCGTGTTGTCGAAGCGACGTACGGGACCCCAGTTCAAGGCGGACACGGTTGGCATCTGCATATTCATGCTTTGGTGTTCTGCGCATCGACGCTCGGGTCGGGGTTGCGGATCGATCTACCAGATTGGATTGGTCCAGGTGAGGATCGAGAATGGTTGGCACGGAACATCTTTGCATCGCGTGTGCATGTCCGGTGGTCGGCCGGCATTAAAAAGGTGGGCTACAGGTCGGCGGGCTCGGTAGCTGTCGACATGAGAGAGGTCGGTGATGGGGGAGCAGAATATCTTGGACGGTATCTCACGAAGGCGACGTATGATGCTGCGACGAGAACGGGAATCGAGGTTGCCGCGGGGCAGGTCTCGAAAGCTGGTCGGCTGGACCGGAACCGCACTCCATTTGAGTTGTTGGCAGACCTCGCAACATCGGTAGACGCTCGCGGCTTCGGTGTTCGGACGCCGCGTCACTGGGCAGTGAAGGAAGCGGGCGACGGCGATTGGGCGGTGATCGACCGCGATACCGGCGAGGTGTTGGCCGTAACTCCTCCCGGTGAATGGGCAATCTGGCATGAGTGGGAGCAAGCCTCGAAAGGGCGTCGGCAGATTATGTGGTCGCGCCGTCGACGTGATCCGGCGTCGGTTCGTGAGGAGCTTTGGAACAACCTTCTCGATGTGCGTGGCGCCACGTCTGACCAATCAGACGAAGAGGTTGCAGCTATCGATGTCGAGGGGGAAGTTGTTGGTGAGATTTGCCGTGGCGACTGGTATCGGGTAGTGGTATGGCGACCTGAGCTGGTGACCAGATTGCTGGAGACTGCAGAGGCCGAAGGCAGAGCCGGACTCGCAATGCTCCTTGCCGAAATACGTGGCGTTGCTGCACTGGGGCTTTCACCGCCGCTGGAGGGCGCTGCTGCCTAGCTGTTGCGTTACGACATTGCGGGTTTGTAGGTCACTTCTGGAACTGCGTGCAGCTCGGCACGAGAATGTTCTCCTCGTCGAGGCTGACGACGCCATGGAACGTCGGTCACCGTCACTTTGCTTCGCCTTCTCGTCCAGAATGAGAGGGTGGTGCCTAGGGAAGAGGTCGGTTCGGTAGTTACTGCAGGGCCTTGGACCGCATCGGCGCCTTATAACACTACGAGGCGCTAGCAGAATGATCACTTCCGCAAGGTCGACAGCTAAAAACGGAGAATGCTCATGAAGAAGCTCAAAGTCGAACTCGCTAACTGTCATGGCATCCGCCAGCTGTCAGCGGTGATCTCGTTTGACAAAGGCAATGCATCCGCGATTTATGCCCCGAACGGGCTAATGAAAACCTCGTTCGCGCGGACCTTCGGTGATTTGGCTGCCGGCGAGTCGTCAAGTGACCACCTTTTCCCCGATCGACCTAACGAACGCGTCATCACTGATGACGATGACGTGGCGCTGCGTCCGGAACAGGTGGTCGTGATTGTATCTTACGACGAGGAGATGGGACCAACCGCGGAAACGTCAACTTTGTTGGTCGACAAAGTGCTGCGGGATGAATACGAGGGTCTTGAGCGCAATATTAATCAAGCCAAATCAGATCTTGTGGCTGCCCTCAAAGCAACCGCAGGTACGCGAAAAGATGTAGAACGTACCGTATCGCTTGCGATAATGCGGGATGATGAAAGCTTTTTCCCGGCGCTTATTCGGGTAGAAGAAGAGCTAGTGGATGATCCAGCAAAATATGCCGACGTCCCGTACGATACTATATTTGATGATAAAGTGGTTACGCTGCTACGAACAGACGATTTCCGCAACGCTTTAGCTAAATACATTCAACAGCTTAATGACCTGTTAGACGAATCAGCTTACTTCAGTCGAGAGACGTTTAACTATTACAACGCTGAGACCATCGCGAAGGCTCTAGGAGCGAATGGATTCTTCGATGCCAGCCACTCCGTTGTGCTTAATTCTGGCGATGGTAGCGAGAAGCTTTCCAGTCTCGAGGATCTTACTGCCGTTATTGAGGCCGAAAAATCGCGTATAACTGATGACCCAGCTCTGCGCAAGACTTTCGCGTCATTGGAAAGCAAATTAACCCGCAATGCGGAATGTAGAAAGTTTTTGGCGTACATATCCGAGAACGAGTCGCTCCTTCCAGAGCTTGCAAACATTGATCGGTTCAACGAAAGGGTGTGGAAGTCTTATTTGAAGGTGAACGAACACCACTATAAGTTTGCCGTTGATCGGTATCGCGGCGCGGCAGAACGAAGAAAGGCCATCCGAGCTGCTGCTGAAGAGCAAAGAGGGCAGTGGGAGGATGTCATCGACATGTTCAACGACCGATTCTTCGTACCGTTTACGCTCACGGCAAAGAATCGTACAAGCGTCGTCCTCGGCCTTGAACCGGTAGCTAAGCTCGGATTCGAATTTGAAGACGGAGCTGACCGAGTCGCAGTTGAACGGGAAAGCCTTCTAGAGGTCTTGAGCACTGGTGAAAAGAAGGCTCTATATATACTGAATGTGCTGTTCGAGGTAGAACGCCGCAAGAACTCTTCGGACGAGACGCTTTTCATTGTGGACGACATCGCCGATTCGTTTGATTATAAGAATAAGTACGCGATTATTCAGTATCTGAAGGACATTTCTGAGATCGACAGTTTTCGTTTGATAGTTCTAACTCACAACTTTGATTTCTACCGTACTCTGGAAAGCCGATTTATTCCGCGGAAACAATGTCTGATGGCGCAGAGATCTGAAGAAGGAGTTTCCCTCGTTGACGCGGTGGGTATACGGAATCCCTTCATCAAGATCTTTAAACCTGGCTTTTTCGATGATCCAGTTAAGCGCATTGCCGCGGTGCCATTCATGAGAAATTTGATCGAGTACACGAAGGGGTACGATAACCCCGGGTATGTCCGACTAACTTCTCTTCTTCATTGGAAGCCTGAGACCGCATCGGTTACCCAATCTGATTTAGATGAAGTATTCTGCAGCCTTTTCGGCGGCACGGACGCTTGGCCGGATCCTGCATCGCCCGTAGTTGATATGGTCGAGGAAGAGGCCGACCGCTGTTCCGGGATTGCTGCCAGCATGGATCTAGCGAACAAGATCACATTATCGATTGCTATTCGTCTGGCTGCCGAACGCTACATGATCACGGAGATTGGCGATGATGATTTTGTGAATGGTTTGCAGGCGAACCAGACATCAGGTTTATTCTCCCGATTCAAGAAGGACTTTCCCACGCGAACAGCTATCGTTCGTACTCTCGACGCGGTTGTCTTAATGACTCCAGAGCACATTCATGTCAACTCGTTCATGTACGAGCCGATCCTGGATATGTCTGAGGAGCATTTGAGTCGGTTGCTTAGTGAGGTACGGGCCCTGGCTTAGCGGGCACTGCTTAGACGCCCCCGGCATGCCCGGTTATGCGCCTTTTAAGTGCTGATAGCACGCTGTCCTCATCGGCTTCGTTACCGATCGCCTTTGATGGCGAAATATCTAGGGCAAGGTGGCTCAATGTGGGAGCGTCTGTAGAGCTTGCCTTCATAGGCGCGGTGTTCGGTGATGTCGGCCAGCCAGACGTGGTTGGGGCGCCAGGGCAGTAGTGGAGCCGAGCGGTCCCGCCTATCGTCTTACTGGTCCAGTGGCGCATTACTAACCGCTGCTTAAGTGCGTTCGGGCGTAACATGCTGATCCGCAGGTGGGAGTCAGTGGGTGACGCTGATGAGTAGATAAATGCTGGCGCCTCGTCATAAGTCTCACCATCGGCGCTGGTGGACGCACAGACATTTTCGCGCACCAGATCTACAATTAAGATATATCGAGGGTCATGAACAGAAACCAGATAGAATGTGTCGTTTTTACGCTCATCGGTTTGGCTGCCGGAGTTGGAATTTGGTTCGTTTCTTGCGCCATTTTGTTTCTGCTGGGGTTGTCTTTCTACGCTGTGCACGCCGCTGCGTACTTCGAATTAATCCTCTGGTCGGCCATCGCTCCTGTTATCTATGTTCGAGTCACCCGCCGCAACCCTACGATCGCCAAGTATCGGGTCGCACCGTTTTTGGGCGGGTGGCTGATCATGGTGTTGTACTTCGTGGCCGCGCTCCTGGTGGTGCACCACTAAGTAAGGGGCCCCACGGGGGCAGGCCGTCGAAAACCCCGCTTCAGCATCGCCTGCGACTGCTACTAGCCTCTGCGGCTCCGGGGCCTCCCTCACCCCGGCCACCTATGGTGAGTCCTCCGTCATTGGCGGCTTCACTCCCCACCGGTCCCACTTCCGGCCGCCAAGAATCGAACGTCGGCCCCGCTGTGCGGTTACAGCGGGATGACCTCTAGCAGCGGCGCCAGTCCGTCGAAATCGGGCACGTTACGGGTGGCCAGAGCGGCGCCGTCGCCGAGGGCGATCATCAGATCTTTTCGCCTCTTTCGACCAGGGGTTCAGCCGATGACCGCAACGGTGGCGCACAATTCTCGATAGATGTCGGCTTCGTGCTGAGTGAACGCCACGCCTTCACCGTAGGTTGATCGGTGCTGGACGAGGTCGAGGCGGGCCCGAGCCGCGATGTTGGGATCCGGATGCGTTGTGTCCCAGTCGGCCAGGGTGCGCTCGATACGGTACTGCGGCAGCCCCAACCCATAGTTGTGCCGAGTGGGCAGGTCGCTGATGTCGATCAAAATCCCGGAGTAGTGCCCGATCTGGCCCGTCCATCCTTGCGACAGGAATCGA
>NZ_LZLL01000394.1:0-7891 GCF_001669335.1 Mycobacterium sp. 1245852.3
CGCGCGGCAGCCAGTCGGGCGCCGATGCGGCCAATTGCTTTTCGAAGAAGGACTCTTCGTCGACGCCGTTGGGCCACCGCTTGCGCGTGGCCGGACGGCCGGCGACGTGCGGGATCATCACCTCGGCGATTTGCGTGTAGTAGTCGAAGATTTCGCCCTTGGTGGTGCCGGTGGCGGGGTACAGCACCTTGTCGGCGTTGGTCAGTTTCACCCGCGGTGCCATGTTGTCAACCTACGCGTTTCGCGCGTGTTAACCGTTTTGACCTCCACTAATCGTGTCACAGTCGACTTTTTTTGTGACATGACTAACGAAGGGGTTAGATTGCCGATCGACCCGGGGCACAGACACACAATGTTTGACGTAGTCCCCTCCCCTTGGCGTCGAAACAGCGGCGTCCCACTCAGCGATGCGACGCTGCGACTGCATTCACAACGCGTCGACATCCCCACCTACGACCGGTCGGCCCTCGGCCGAGGAGTCGTCCACATCGGCGCGGGCAATTTCCACCGCGCACATCAGGCCGTCTACTTCGACGACTTGGCCCGTTCGGGCATCTCTGGGCGTTGGGGGGTGACCAGCGTCAGCCTGCATTCCCCCGACGTCAAACACCTGCTGTCGGCCCAGGACGGGCTGTACACCGTCGTGCAGCGCGGCCACGACCGCCAGACCGCCCGCGTGGTCGGCTCGATCGGCTCCGTGCATTACGCACCGAACGACGGCGCGGCCGTGCGTGCCGCCCTGGCAGACCCCCAAACCCGCATCGTCAGCCTGACCATCACCGACAACGGATACTTCCTCAACCCGGTCACCGACGAGTTCGACGCCGACCACCCCGACGTGCGCGCCGACCTCGTCTCCTCCGACGGTTTCGCCACCACGTGGGGATACCTGGCCGAAGCCCTGGATCGGCGCCGCCGCGCCGGCATCGCCCCCTTCACGGTGCTGTGCTGCGACAACGTTCCCGGCGACACCCAGCCCGCGAGAACCGCGCTGGTGTCGTTCGCCGCGTTGAAGGACCCCGGGCTCGCCCGCTGGATCGACACGCACGTCGCGTTCCCGTCGACCATGGTCGACCGCATCACCCCGCAAACCACCAAGTCCGAGCGCAAATTCGTCGAGCAGACGTTCGGCGTCGCCGACAAATGGCCGGTGGTGACCGAGCCGCATCGCCAGTGGGTGATCGAGGATTCGTTCAGCAACGGGCGACCACCGCTCGACGAGGTCGGCGCCGAGTTCGTCGCCGACGTCAGCGACCACAAGCTGATCAAAACCCGTCTTCTCAACGGAACCCACATCGCGCTTGCCTGCCTGGCCACCCTGGCCGGCTACCAGCGCACCGACGAGGCGATGCGGGACCGCATCATCTTCGACTACGTCGAACAGCTCCTGCGCGACGAGATTCAGCCGCTGCTGCCCCCGGTTCCCGGCATGAACACCCCCGAGTACCGGGGCACCTTGCTCGATCGGCTCAGCAACCCCCGGATGAGTGACCAGCTTTCGCGGCTGGCGCGGCGCGGAACGAACAAGATCGCGACGTTCGTGCTGCCCTCGCTGCAGGAGGCCATCGCCCAGGGCAGGCCGCACACGCTGCTGATGTTGGCCGTCGCCGGATGGGCGCGCTACATGCGCGGCCACGACCTCAACGGGCGCAAGCTGCGCCTGGAAGACTCGCAGGCGATTCCGGTCGCTAGGTTGGCCAACATGGCACGCAGTAACCCGGATCCGCTGCTGGGGCATGAGATGTTCGCCGAGGTGCGCGCGGTTCCCGGCTTCTCCCAGCGCCTGGGCGCGATGATCGCCGATATCGACGTGCGCGGTGTGGTGCCCACGCTGCGGGACGCGATGCGCAATGACGAGCGGGAGTTGGTGTCGCGATGACCGGCGGGTTGACCTTTGTGCGCGCCTTCGACCCGGCGCCGATCACCACGTTGCTGTGCGACGCCGACGACAACCTGTTCGGTTCGGAACGGCCGGCTTTCGACGCCTCGACCGAGGTGACCAATCGTTTCCTGGCCAGGTTCGGCGTGACCGCCCCGCTCAGCTCCGAGGAGTTGCGCAAGCGAGCCGTCGGGAAGAACTTCCGCACCACGGCCCTCGACCTGGCGGTGCAGTGCGTCGTGCCGCTCGAGCAGTCCCTGGCCCGGGGCCGTCCCGCGGCGGTGATCGCCAACGCCGACGACCTCGCGGGCGGCAACGCGCTGTCCGCCGACGAACTCGAGCAGTGGGTGGGCGAGGAGCGCGAACGGGTCACCGCTCATCTGGCCGCCACGCTGACCCCCGATCCGCAGGTGCTGGAGCCGCTGCGAGAACTCGCAACGCGCTACGCGCTGGCGGCCGTGAGCTCCAGCGCCACCAAGCGGTTGCGTGCCTGTTTCGCCGCCACCGGTCTGGACGCGCTGCTATCGGAGGCGGTGACGTTCAGTGCGGAGGATTCTCTTCCGGTGCCGACAAGCAAACCCGATCCCGCGGTGTACCTGCATTGCGGCCAGGTGCTGGGCGTGGCGGCCGAACAAGGGCTGGCCATCGAGGACTCGGTGGCGGGCGTGACGTCGGCGGTCGCGGCCGGCTACGCCACCATCGGCAACCTGATGTTCGTGCCGCCCGACGAACGGGATTGTCGCCGTGAGGAATTGATCGAGGCCGGTGCAGTCGCGATAACAGATTCGTGGCACGCTATCGCCGATGCCCTACTGTTGTCGGCCGCACCGGGCGGAGGTTCGGTAGCCAGGTGACGATCCGGGCACTGCCCGGGGAGGAGTTGGCCAATGGAGGCTGGCGGAATCAATCTGAACAATGCGACGCTCGCCACGCTGCCGATCGAGGCGCCGACCTATGACCGCGGCAGCGTGACCGTCGGCATCGCGCATATCGGCGCGGGTCATTTCCACCGCGCGCATCAGGCCGCGTACCTCAATCTGCTGCTGCAGCAGGGCCTGGCGCGCGAGTGGGGCATCTGCGGGGTCGGGGTGATGCCCGCCGACTGGACGATGCGCGATGTGCTCGACGATCAGGACGGGCTCTATACGCTGATCCTGGAAAAGCCCGACGGCAGCCGGGACGCCCACGTGATCGGCTCGATCATCGACTACCACTACGCCCCCGACGATCCGGAGCCGGCGGTGGAAGTGCTTGCGGCACCGGCCACCCGGATCATTTCGCTGACCATCACCGAGGGCGGGTATCGGGACCCGGACGGGCCCGCCTTCGCGTTGATCGTCGAGGCCCTGCACCGGCGTCGCCGGCGTGGGCTTCCCGCGCCGACGATCGTGTCGTGCGACAACATCGAGAACAACGGTGAGATCGCCCGGCGGGCCGTGCTGGCGAACGCCGAAAGCCGGGACCCCGCACTGGCGCAGTGGATCGATGGACGCGCCCGGTTCCCGAGTTCGATGGTCGACCGGATCACCCCGGCGACGACCCTGCAGATGGCCGCCGAGGTGCGGCGCGATTTCGGCATCAACGACCGGTGGCCGGTGGTGGCCGAGCCGTTCACCGCCTGGGTACTCGAGGACGATTTCGCCGACGGCAGGCCGCCGCTGGAAAAGGCGGGCGTGCTGCTGGTCGACGATGTCGCCCCGTACGAGCTGATGAAGCTGCGACTGCTCAACGCGGGCCATCAGTGCCTGGCCTACTTCGCCCATCTGTGCGGCTTCACGTTCGTCCACGAGGCCGCGAGCGATCCGTTGTTCGCCGAATTCCTGCTTGCCTACTTTGAATCCGAGGCCATCCCGACCTTGCCGCCGGTGCCCGGGATCGACCTGCACGACTACACCCGCACGCTGGTCGAGCGGTTCTCCAACCCCGGCGTGCGCGACACGGTGTCGCGGTTGTGTGCCTACTCGTCGGATCGCATTCCGAAATGGTTGATCCCGGTGATCTGCGACAACCTGGCCAGCGACGGCCCGGTTCAGGTGACGGCCGCGGTGGTGGCGAGCTGGGCCCGCTACGCCGAAGGCACCGACGAATGGGGTAAACCGTACGAGGTGGTGGATCAACTTGCGGATTCGCTGATCCCGATCGCGCGTTCGCAGTACGAGAATCCCACGGCGTTCATCGAAATCGCGGCCGTGTTCGGCGATTTGGCCCACCAGCCGCGCTTCGTCCAGGCCTACACCTGGGCGTTGGACTCGCTGCACCACAAGGGCGCCCGCGCGACGCTGGAGGCCTTGGTGCGATGACCCGCGGCCTGGTCATCGGCGAGTCGCTGATCGACATCGTCGGGGCCGACGAGCATGTCGGCGGTAGCCCGCTCAACGTCGCCGTCGGGCTCGGCCGGCTGGGCCGCGAGGTCGACTTCCTGACCTCCATCGCCGACGACGCGTACGGCAGGCGCATCGCGGACTACGTCGAATCCGCGGGCGTGCAACTGCTTTCGGATAGCACAACGGCGCGGCGCACCGCGACCGCGCGTTCAACGATCGCCGAAGACGGCTCGGCCGACTATGTTTTCGATCTGGACTGGCGGCTCTCCGGAACCCCGCCGGTCGCGCCGCCGCTTTTCGTGCACACCGGATCGATAGCCGCCGTGCAGGATCCGGGCTGCCTGGCGGTGGCGGCGCTGATCGATACCTATCGCGTCTCGGCCACCGTCACCTTCGATCCCAACGTGCGGCCGTCGCTGATCGCCGACCGGGAGCCGGCCGTCGCGCGCATCGAGCATCTCGTCGAACGCAGCGACATCGTGAAAGTCAGCGAGGAAGACCTGCGCTGGATCGACCCCACGCAGCCGCCCGAGCAGATCGCGCAGACGTGGCTGCGGTTGGGACCCGCGATCGTGGCGGTGACGATGGCCGACCGCGGCGCGGTGGCTTTCTGCGCGGCCGGGGTGGCCCGGGTGCCGACCCGCGCGGTCCGCGTGGTCGACACCGTCGGGGCCGGCGACTCCTTCATGGCCGGCCTGCTCGACGCGCTGTGGGAATCGGAATCGTTGGGCGGTGACCGGCGCGCCGCGTTGCGCGAAATCGATGTGGACGCGCTGACCGCGGCACTCGAGACGGCGAGCATGTGTGCGGCGCTGACCGTCGCCCGCGCGGGAGCTGACCTGCCGGACCGGGCTGCGCTGGATGCCGCTTCGGCTCGCTAGGGGCGCCTCCCGTCGGTGCGCGGGCCCGGTCCAACGACCAAGGTCGTAGCCTCGTCGTGCTGTTTTGCCGCAGGCCCGCCGGGCATACTGATCTGCATGCGCTCCATCTGGAAGGGTTCCATCGCGTTCGGGCTGGTGAATGTCCCGGTCAAGGTGTACAGCGCCACCCAGGATCACGACATCAAGTTCCACCAGGTGCACGCCAAGGACAACGGCCGCATCCGATACCAGCGCATTTGCGAGGTGGACGGCGAGGTCGTCGAATACCGTGACATCGCCCGCGCCTACGAATCCGACGACGGCCGCACGGTCATCATCACCGACGACGACATCGCCACCCTCCCCGAGGAGCGCAGCCGCGAGATCGAGGTGCTGGAGTTCGTGCCGGCCAGCGACGTGGACCCGATGTTGTTCGACCGCAGCTATTTCCTGGAGCCCGACTCGAAGTCGTCGAAATCCTATGTGCTGCTGGCCAAGACGCTGGCCGAGACGGATCGGATGGCGATCGTGCATTTCACCCTGCGCAACAAGACCCGGCTGGCGGCTTTGCGCGTCAAGGACTTCGGCAAACGCGACGTGATGGTGATCCACACGTTGTTGTGGCCCGACGAGATTCGCGATCCGGACTTTCCGATCCTGGACAAGAAGGTCGAGGTCAAACCCGCCGAGCTCAAAATGGCCGGGCAGGTGGTGGATTCGATGGCCGAGGAGTTCAACCCCGACCGCTACCACGACGACTACCAGGAGCAGCTGCACGAGCTGGTCCAAGCCAAACTCGAAGGCGGAGAGGCGTTTACCACCGAGGAGAAGCCGAAGGAGCTGGACGAGACCGAGGACGTCTCCGACCTGCTCGCCAAGCTCGAGGCCAGCGTCAAGGCGCGCTCCGGTAACGGCAAGGCACCCGCGAAGAAGGCGCCCGCGAAGAAGGCCGCGGCGAAAAAGGCCCCGGCGAAGAAGACGGCCGCCAAGAAGGCTCCCGCCAAGAAGACGGCCTCAAAAGCGTCGTCGAAGTAAGCCCGCTCAGCGTTTGCGCGTGGCCAGGAAACGGGTCAGCGCGGCGACGATGTTGATGGCGGCGACCATGATGATCAGCGTCAGCGCCGCACCCCAGATCCGCAGGAAGCCCGCGTGTTCGGGGTTGGTGAGCTCGGTGTAGATCAGCAGCGGCAGCGAAGCCATGTTGCCGTGGAAGATGTCGAGGTTGATCGACCGGCTGTAGCCGACCAGCACCAGCACCGGCGCCGTTTCGCCGATCACCCGCGCGATGGACAGCAGGATGCCGGACACGATGCCAGGCATCGCGATCGGGAAGACGATCCGCACGATGGTCTTCCATTTGGACACACCGAGCGCATAACTGGCTTCACGCAGGTCGTCGGGCACCAGCCGCAGCATCTCCTCGGCGGAGCGCACCACCACCGGCAACATCAGCAAGACCAGCGCCAGCGACACAGCGAACGAACTCTGCTGGAAGCCCAGCGTGGCGATCCAGAGGCTGAAGATGAACAGCGCCGCCACGATCGAGGGCACCCCGGCGAGCACGTCGACCATGAATGTCGTCAGCCGCACCAGGCGCCCGGATCCGTATTCGACCAGGAACACCGCGGTCATCAGTCCCAGCGGTACGGCCAGGGCCGCGGCCACCCCGGCCTGCACCAGCGTGCCGTACAGCGCGTGGTACACGCCGCCGGAGAACTGTTCCGGCAGCACGCCGTGCAGCGAATGCGTCCACCACCCCGACCGCGTCACGGCGTACCAGCCGCGTTCGATGACGATCCAAAGCACCCAGATCAGCGGCACCAGCGCGACGCAGAACGAGCCGAGGAAGAAGATGGTCGCGGCGTTGTTGGTGATCCGACGCCGAAAGCTCAGCGGCCTGAACACCTCGACCTTGACCGGCCGGTCGAGCGCTTCAGCCGTCACGAGCGCCACTCCTCCTCATCGCTTCGCTCTGCATCGTCGCCGGCGCGGGTCATCCGTTGACCTTGCCGCCGGCGATCGCCCGCGCGAGCGCGTTGACGACGAACGTCAAGACGAACAGCGCGAACCCCGCCGAGATATACGCCCCGGTGGGCAACGGCTCGCTGAACTCGGCGGCCGCCGAGGCGATCTTCGAGGCGAACGTGTAGCCGCCGTCGAACAGCGACCAGTTACCCGGGCGGGCGGCCGACCGCAGGATGATCAGTACCGCCACGGTTTCGCCCAGCGCACGCCCCAACCCGAGCATCGAGGCCGCGATCACACCGCTGCGGCCGAACGGCAGCACGGTCATCCGCACCACTTCCCATTTGGTGGCGCCCAGCGCCTGGGCCGCTTCCATCTGGATGTGCGGGGTCTGCCGAAACACCTCACGCGAGACGGAGGTGACGATCGGCAGGATCATCACCGAGAGCACCACCGCGGCGGTGAAGATGGTCCCACCGCCGGCCAACGAGACGTTGCCCTGCTTGAACAGGAAAAACCAGCCGAGGTGGCGATTGAGATACGCCGCCACCGGCTCGATCTGCGGTGCCAGCACGAAAATCCCCCACAGCCCGAAGATGATCGACGGCACAGCGGCGAGCAGATCCACCACCGCGCCGAACGGACGCGCCAGCCGCTTCGGCGCGTACTGGGTGAGGAACACGGCGATGCCGACCGCGACGGGGACGGCCAGCACCAGCGCGCTGACTGAACTGAGCACCGTGACCATCAGCAGGTCGCGGATACCGAACGCGAGGTTGTGCGGGTCGCTGGTGCTGAATTTGGCGCTGGTGAAGAAGTTCGCGTGGTTCACGCGCAGCGACGGGACGGCACGCAGCAACAGG
>NZ_LZLL01000395.1:0-13370 GCF_001669335.1 Mycobacterium sp. 1245852.3
GGCATTACCCGGTCAGGTTCGTACGGTCGACGGCCCCGAGCCGTCCTCTCAGCGCACTCGGCGTGCGCTCCCGCGTCGTATGGATGGGTCCGCACGCGACGTTACCCCTACGGCCGACCGCACGGCAGGGTGTGACGGCCTTTTCACCCGGGGCAGTAGCCGAAGGCGTTCCCTTAGTGGAAAAATGCAACCGTGCAACAGCGCAGGCGAACAGGGGAATCGTCATCCGGCGCGGGCGACGTGCGATTTTCCGAGCCGACCGAGCCGGCCCCCGGATACCTGAACATCGGCGCCTTCCGCTTCTGGTTCGTGGGCCAGCGGTGGGAATGGTCCGACGAGGTGGCCAGGATGCACGGCTACCAGCCGGGTGAGGTCGAGCCGACGACCGAATTGCTGCTGTCGCACAAGCATCCCGACGACCGCGCGCATGTGCAGGAGTTGCTCGACCACGCCCTGCAATCCGAAGAGTCGTTCTCGAGCCGGCACCGGTTCATCGACACCGCCGGCGCGATGCACGATGCGATCGTCGTGGCCGACCGCATGCTGGACGAGTCGGGCGCCGTGCTGGGCACCGCGGGTTACTACATCGACCTCACCAACTCCTTCGACGAGGCCCGCCAGGAGGTGCTCGACACCGCGCTGCCCGACCTGTTCGAGAGCCGCGCGGCCATCGAACAGGCCAAGGGCGTCCTGATGTACGTCTACCGGGTCAGCGCCGAGCAGGCGTTCCGGGTGCTGCAGTGGCGCTCGCAGGAGACCAACGTGAAACTGCGGTCACTGGCCAGGCAGCTGCTCGCCGATATGGCCGCCCTGCCGGCACCGGCGGCGATTCTGCAGAGCCAGTTCGATCATTTGCTGCTGACCGCGCACGAGAGGATTCCGGCCGAGCCCGGCGGGTAACCGGCGAATCGATAAACGGGCAGTTCGGGTACGGGTTACTCTCGGGTCATCTGCGATGCGCGACCGCGCATCTGTGCCGCGTCGTCGGGCTTAGCGGCAGCAGATCCCAACGTTGGCTGCGGCGAAAGGCATGAAAGTTGTTGGCGGTCGGACACGAGGCCCACGACGACGTAGTGATCGTGAGCGTCAAAGGCGATGTCGACTCCAGTAACGTCGGTGAGCTTGCCGCTCACCTGACCACCGCGCTCGGGCTGGCCTCCACCCCGCCGGTGCGCCCGGTGGTGATCGACTTGCTGGCTGTCGATTTCTTCGGAAGCGCGGCGCTGAACGCGGTGCTCGACTGTCATGAGGACGCCAAAGCCGGCGGGACCGAGGTACGACTGGTCGCCGACCACGACCAGGTGCTGCGGCCGATCCAGGTCACCGAGTTGGACCGGGTGTTCGACATCTACCCCACCCTGTCCGCGGCGTTGCAGCGAAGACGCCAGCCATGAACTCGCGACTGCCGGCCGACCTGGCCGCTGCCGTTTCGTTGGGCGGTGAGATGGGCCGGCGGTTCGCCGAATACGACTGGGACGCTCATCCGCTGGGGCCGCCGCGAGACTGGTCCGGACAGATGCGGGCGGCGGTCGCCACGACGCTGGCGTCGCGGTTCCCGCTGGTGCTCTGGCTGGGCACCGAAGACTTGTTCGTGGTGTACAACGACGCCTACATCGAGATCCTCGGCGACAAGCTCGACTCGTTCGCCAAACCCGGCCGCGAGGTGTGGTGGGACATCTGGGATTCGATCGCCCCGATGCTCGCCGGCGTCGTCGCGACCGGGGAGGCGACCTGGTCGCGGGACCTGATGCTGCCCATGGTGACCGCCGGGCGGCGCGTCGAGCGGTACTTCACCTTCACCTACAGCCCGCTGATCGGCGCCGACGGCAAACCCTTCGGCATCTTCTGCCCCTCCTACGAGACCACCGAGCGGGTGCTGAGCGAGCGCCGCCTGCACCTGCTCAACACGGTCGCCTCCGCGATCGTCGAGAGCCGCAGCATCGACGACGCGGTCGGCGTCGCGGTGCGGGTGTGCGCCGGCCAACCGGCCGACCTGTCGTTCATCGCCGTGTACGCCGACGACGGCGCGACGGGAAGGGTCACGCTGCGCGGGGCTACGCCATCGGTGTCGGCGCTGCTGCCAGGCGAACTGGCGGAGCTGACCGACTGGGATGCGGCGTCGCGGACCCGGGCCGAGATGCAGGTGATCGGTGACGTCGCCGGCACGATCTCCGGCATCGAAGCGGCGCTGGGCGCCGACTGCCCGCAGGAAGCTCTGGTGTTACCGCTGGGGGAGGCCTCGCCCGCGGGGGCGCTGGTGGTCGGCGCCAGCCCGCGGCGCCCCTTGGACACCCAGTTTCAGGGGTTCTGCCAGCTGCTGGCCGACCAGTTGACGTCGACATTCGCCTCGATCGTGTCCTACGAGCAAGAGCGGCACCGCGCGGATGCGTTGGCCGAACTGGACCGGGCCAAGACCGCATTCCTGACCAACGTCAGCCACGAGTTTCGCACCCCACTGACCCTGCTGCTCGGACCGCTGGACGACGCGCTGTTGGACGCGGCGCCGGAAAGCGTTCTCGCGGAGCGACTTACCACCGCGGCGCGCAACGCGCGGCGTCTGCAGCGCCTGGTCGACTCGCTGCTCGACTTCTCCCGCATCGAGGCCGGCCGGGCCAACGCGAAGCTGGTGTGCACCGACGTCGGCGCGCTCACCGCGCAGATCGCGTCGTCGTTCACCGAGCTGTGCCACCGGGCCGGGCTCGAGCTGAAGCTGGACTGCGCGCCGGCCCTGGCGGACGTCGATCCGGCGATGTGGGAGACGATCGTTCTCAACCTGCTGTCCAACGCGGTCAAATACACGCTGCGGGGCTCGATTTCGGTGCGGGTGCGAACCGAATCCGGGGACTGTGTGATCGCCGTGCGCGACACCGGAGTCGGCATCGGTGCCGAGGATCTCAAGCTGCTGTTCGAGCGCTTCTACCGGGCCGACAACGTGCGTGGGCGCAGCGTCGAGGGCACCGGGATCGGGTTGTCTCTGGTGCGCGGGCTGGTCGACCTGCACCGCGGCACGGTCGAGATCGACAGCGAATTGGACCATGGCACCACCGTCACGATCCGGGTACCGCGGTCGACCTCGGGTGCGGTCGTCGACCCGTCGCCTGCCGGGCCGAACGAGACCAATCCGTATGTCGCCGAGGCCAGTCAGTGGGTGATGCCCGTCGCCGAACCGGCCGCCACACCCGAGGCGACCCGCCAGGTGGTGCTGATCGCCGACGACAACGCCGACATGCGCGCCCACCTCGAGCGGGTGTTGTCGACCCACTGGGAGACGGTGTCGGTCGCGGATGGCGAGTCGGCGCTGGCCGCGACCCGCAACCTGCGTCCGGACGCGATCGTCACCGACGTGATGATGCCCGGACTCGACGGCTTCGGCTTCGTCGCCGCCGTTCGCGCGGACCCGGACTTGGCGCCCACGCCGATCCTCATGCTGTCCGCCCGGGCCGGCGCGGAGGCCGTCAGCGAGGGCTACGCCGGTGGCGCCGACGACTACCTGCCCAAGCCGTTCCGGTCCCAGGAGCTGATCGACCGGCTGGCGTCGAGGTTGTCCGCGGTGGGCCGCGAGCGTGACCGGCAACGCCGCGAGGCGCAGTCGCGGCTGGCCTCGGAGCTGGTGCACCTCGACTCGGCGCTGCAAGCCACCAGCTCGGCCGGCGGGATCATGGACGCCCTGCTGGGCTCCTCCTTCGGTTCCGGGGACGCCGGTGCCGTCGCGATCGGCGTCCTCGACGGCGAGGACTATCTGCGGTTCGAATACGCCGGTGACCTGCCCGCGGAGTTTCGGGACCGCTACCACGTCGTCGCCCTCGATGCTCCGCTGATCGGCGCGGACGTCGCGCGCACCGGCGAGCCGATGATCGTCACCGACACGTTCGACCTGCCCCCGCGCTACGAGCACGCCGTCCGGGACAGCGCGGCGAGCATCCGCGCCTGCGTGAGCCATCCGCTGCGCGACGGCTCTGGCCGCATCCTCGGGGTGCTGGCGCTGTTGTGGCCGCAGCCCCGGCAATTCGACGCCGCCGACCTCGACACCTTCGCCCGGATCGCCGAGTTGACGTCGGCGGCCCTGGACCGCGTGCGGCTGATGGCCCGCGAACACGAGATCGCCATCGACTTTCAGGAGCACCTGCTTGATCTGGACCGCGGCTCCACCGCCGCGGTTGTCGCGGCCGTCTACCAGCCGGCGGGGGAGGCGATGCGGGTCGGCGGCGACTGGTATTCGGTCACCCCGCTGGACCACTCCGGCCGGATCGCGATCTCGGTCGGCGACGTCGTCGGGCACGGGCTGGCCGCGGCGATCGTGATGAGCCGGTTGCGTGCCGCGGTCGCCGCCTCCGCGCTCACCGCGGGCGAGCCGGACGCGGTGCTCGGTTCGCTGGACCGATACGGCGCCAGCGTCGACGGCGCCCGGTGTGCGACGGTGGCCTACGCCCTGATCGACACCGACGGCCAGGGCGGTGGCGCTACCGTCAGCTACAGCTGCGCCGGGCATCCCTATCCGCTGCTGGTGCTGCCCTACGGGCGCGCGACCTTTTTGGAGTCGGGCCGGCGCGCCCCGGTGTCGGTGACCGGACGCGGAACCCACGACGCGACGAGCCGGCCGCCCAGCAACACCGCGACCGCGCAGCTGCCGCCCGGCGGGTTGATCCTGCTGTATACCGATGGACTGATGGAACGGCCCGGTGAAAGCCTCGACGACGGGTTCGCGCGCCTGCGGGCGGCGGCGGAGCAGTGCGCCGGCCTGCCGGTCGAGTCGGTCTGTGCGGAGCTGCTGTCGCGGATGGCCCCGCCGACGGGCTACCGCGACGACGTCGTGGTGCTCGCGCTGCGCCCGAGCCACCTCGCCGCGGGCAGCTTCGCCACCGTGCTGCCGGCCGCGCCGGCTCACATTCCCGTCGCGCGCGGACAGCTGCGCGATTGGCTGAACACCATCGTCGTCGCGCCGCACCGCGAAACCGACATCCTGTTGGCCACCGGCGAAGCGGTCACCAATGCGATCGAACACGGCAGCCGCAACGAGCCGCGCCAGACGGTGTCGATCGAGGCGTTCCTGTATCAGGACACGGTGGTGATCACCGTCAGCGACACCGGCCAGTGGAGCGGCGATTCGTCGGCCAGCCTGCGCAGCCGCCGACGCGGACGCGGGCTCACGCTGATGAGCGGACTGGCCGACGGCGTCGAGACGCTGCGGACCGCGGCCGGCACGCGGGTCACCCTGCGGTTCGACCGCGCGCTCGGGGGAAGCGCCGCGGCGAACCAGCCCGGCTAGGCCTCCTCCATCGCCTCGCCGAGCTCCTCCAAGAGCTTGTTGTGGTGGTTGGTGGCCAGGAAATGTCCGGCGGCGATGACCAGGGCCACCGGCCAGTCGATGAGTTCGAGGGCCGCCAGGGCCGCCAGCCCGCCGAAGTAGGCCAACTGCTCTGGCCTGGGGATTTCCACCTGGCCGATCGCCGGCAGATTCACCGCGAAAGTCTCACCCGCGCGGATCTTGTCCACCGCCTCGCGCTGGGACGTGCCGCGCCGCGACTTCTTTTCCGCCATCATTTGCCTTTCGGTAACGAAGGGTTTCCCATCTCGCTGGGTCGCGCGTCCACCGTCGGACTTATGTCGACGATGACCGGCACCGGGGGCGATCCGCTAGTTTCCTCGTTTGCTTCGGTGCTGAGGGTGCCACTAGTCGAACTCTATGCGCTGTTGTGGCGCGTCGGGGTGGTCGAGATTCGGCACAGCGACGGGGCGCCTCGACGCGGCGCGACGGCGCCATCCCGGCCGGTTCGGGGAGCCGGCTGTCCGGATCCCAGTGCGCACGAGCCAGAGCGCCTGGTGCGCTGGACATCGCGGCAGTTGGCCCCGGCGGTGATCAGCCGGGCGATCGGCTGATCGGCGGGTCCGCCTAGTTGGTGCTGCGCAACCGCGTGGTGCCCGCCCGGCGTCCGGCCGTCTTCTTGGCCGTCGACTTGGTGGCCTTCGCGGGCGCGGTTTTCGTGGGGGCGGATTCCTGCGGCGTCGGTTTCGGCGGCGCCGCGTCCACCGGCACCGATTTCAGGTTCGCCTTGACCGCCCGGGTGTCGGGCTCCTGTTTGCGGCTCAACCGCTGCAACAGCAGAGCGCTGCCGCCGACCGCCAGCAGCAGCGGCCACTCGACCAATCCGGCGACGCCGAGTGCGCCGATGGCGAGCGCGGCCGCGGGCGCCGAGTGGCTGCCGCTGTTCATGCCGCGCTTGACGCCCTCGGCGGCGCCGGTGACGCCGCCGATGACTCCGTTGACCGCCGCACCGCCCACGGCACCGGCGGCCGCGGTCGTCGCGTTCGCCGCGCGGTTCACCGCCTGACTCACGCCTCGGACTGCTCCGCCGATGACACTCATGATGACTCCCTGGCTTTGATTGCTTCTGCAGCTAACCGGTGTCGGCAGCGGGTGGGTTCCCGCTGAAGGCAGCCTCAACAACAAAGCAATTTGGTTTTCACTTCTGGTGTTTAAAGCCTGCCACCAAGCTATCGCGCAGACAACGCGAAGCCGCATCAAATTTGCCTGAGCTTAATGTGATGCTGCCGCCGGCCGGTATCTGCGAGACGCGGCTAGTCGCGCCGCACGTCGACGAGGACCGGCGCATGATCGCTGGCCGCCTTGCCTTTGCGTTCGTCGCGGACGATCTGCGCGTCCGTCACGCGGGCGGCCAAAGCCGGCGAGCCGAGGATGAAATCGATGCGCATGCCCTGCCCCTTCGGGAACCGCAAGCGGGTGTAGTCCCAGTACGTGTAGACCCCCGGGCCCGGCGTGAAAGGGCGCACCACATCGGTGAATTGCGCCTCGACGATCGCGGCGAACGCGCGGCGCTCCGGCTCGGAGACATGCGTGGCGCCGGCGTAGAAATCCATGCTCCACACGTCATCGTCCTGCGGGGCGATGTTCCAGTCACCGGCCAGTGCGATCGCGGCGTTGGGATCGTCGCGCAACCAATCCGACGCCGAATCTCGCAGTGCGGCAAGCCATTCGAGTTTGTAGGTGTAGTGCGGGTCGCCCAGGGCGCGGCCGTTGGGAACGTAGAGGCTCCACATCCGCACGCCGCCGCACGTCGCCGCGAGGGCGCGGGCCTCCGCGGCCGCGGCGACTTCGGGCTTGCTGCTCCAGCTGGGTTGCCCGTCGAATCCGATCTGCACGTCGTCGAGACCGACGCGCGAGGCGATCGCCACGCCGTTCCATTGGTTGAATCCGACGTGGGCGACCTCGTAGCCGAGTTCGAAGAATGGCAGGGCGGGGAATTGGCTGTCGGAGCATTTGGTCTCCTGCATGGCCAGCACGTCGACGTCGGCGCGGGCCAGCCAGTCGATGACGCGCGGCAGCCGGGAGCGAATCGAATTCACGTTCCAGGTGGCGAGCCGCAGCGGCGGGTCGGGCATGCCTAGACGCTATCCCAGAGGCCCGGGCGCACCGGGACGTAGCGGCGGCGGTGGTGCAGCCGGAAACCCAGCGCCGCGGCGGGCGTGCGCTCGCCGGTGTCGGGCACCCGCAGGTAGCCGCGCGTCGCACCGCGATCGGCGCCCCACGCCAACAGCGTCTCGCACAATCGCACCGCCGCCTGATCGTCGGCGCCGGCCGGGCAGCCCACTTCCGAGATGCCCACCCACCGGGCGCCATCGGGTGCCTCGGTCACCGCGGCGCGCGCGACGGCTCCGTCGCGATGCGTGCCGAACACGAGCTCGCCGTCGATGACGGCGGTCAGCACGTCGACGGGAATGTCGCCGTCGTGGATGCGCAGCCACCCGTCGTCGGGGACCGGCGCCAACGTGACCGACGGGTCGACGTCCTGGACGGCCACATCGGAAAGGTCCTGCACGACAAGCCGTTCCGTGCGCTCGTCGATCAGCGCGGGTGGCGCCAGCATCCGGTCGGGCAGGGCCAACCGCGGCATCAGGCCGCGGCGCTCGTACCAGTCGACGATGGCGGGGACGGTGCTCGCCTGGGCGGAAATACCCAGTGGCACAGCGGAATTAGCGGCCAGATCGACGCCGTGGCCGGCTCGCAGCAGCCAGCCGTCCAGCCAGGTGTGCTCCGCGCCCGGCCAGGCCGCGGCGGCGGCGTGCTCGAGCGCGCGGATCTCGGAGGTGCGGATGGGGGTGTCGGTGAGCACCCGCAACGCCACCGCCTCGGACGCCGCGAACTCGACGACCGCGCCGGTCTTCGTCCGCACCCGCACCATCGGTTCGACCGCCAGCAGGTGGCCCACCACATCGGTCAGCGGCGGCACCGAACCGGCCGGGCGCCGGTAGCGCACCGATACCCGGGTGCCGAGGTCGGGCCACGAGAACATCAGTGACCGAACGGGTCCGGTCCCTCCCCGGGCATCCAGGAGAGGCCGGGAACGCCCCAATCGTGGGATTTGACGGCCCGTTTCGCGGCGCGCGCGTGCCGGCCGATCAGGCGGTCCAGGTAGAGGAAACCATCGAGGTGCCCGGTCTCGTGCTGCAGCATCCGCGCGAACAGGTCGTTGCCTTCGAGGGAGATCGGCGTGCCGTCGGCGTCGAGCCCGGTGACGCGCGCCCACTTGGCGCGCCCGGTGGGGAACGACTCGCCGGGCACCGACAGGCAGCCCTCGTCGTCGTTGTCCGGATCGGGCATGGTCTCGGGTATCTCGGAGGTTTCCAGGACGGGGTTGACGACGACACCGCGCCGCCGGTCGGTGCGGCCGCGATCGTCGGCGCAGTCGTAGACGAAGACCCGCAAGCCGACCCCGATCTGGTTGGCGGCCAAGCCCACCCCGTGCGCGGCGTCCATGGTGTCGTACAGGTTGGTGATCAACTCGGCCAGATCCGCCGGCAGCGAACCGTCGGCAGCGACCGGCACCGGCTGTGTCGGGGTGTGCAGGACGGGATCTCCCACGATGCGGATCGGAACGACTGCCATGGTCGGCTAAGCTACCGCACGCCCGTGGGCTGCCCGGCCGGCGATCGGCGTCTGGGCAATCTTGGTCAATCGGCCGACTCGCGGGTCTGGATGACGGCTTGAGGGTTTGGCGCGTGTTTCAATATTCGCCGAAACACGCCCTTAGCTAAGTCAAGTCATTCGAGCAGTTCGGAATTCGCCGGAAGGGTCCAGGGGAAGCGATATGGACAGCGCCATGGCGCGGGCAAATCGATCGGGGGACGACTCTGAGATCGCAGATGGGCTGACCCGCCGCGAGCACGACATCCTGGCCTTCGAGCGCCAGTGGTGGAAGTTCGCCGGCGTGAAGGAAGACGCCATCAAGGAGTTGTTCTCGATGTCGGCGACGCGTTACTACCAGGTGCTCAACGCGCTCGTCGATCGGCCCGAGGCCCTGGCCGCCGACCCGATGCTGGTGAAACGGCTGCGCAGGCTGCGGGCCAGCAGGCAGAAGGCGCGCGCGGCGCGGCGCCTCGGCTTCGAGGTGACCTGACTCGTTACAGTAGGGCTCGATGAAAGAACGAGTTCCCGACTCCACCGGGCTGCCCCTGCGGGCCATGGTGATGGTGCTGTTGTTCCTCGGCGTCATTTTCCTGCTGCTCGGTTGGCAGGCTCTGGGTTCGTCCGGGAGCTCTGACGACGATTCGGCGTCGCCGGCGTCCAGCGCGAGCGCCAGCAGCTCCGCGTCCTCATCGCCGACCAACAAACCGGCGAGCACGCAGGCCGACGTGCAGGTGTACAACATCTCCGGGAAAGAGGGCGTCGCCAAGCGCACCGGGGACCAGTTGACGTCCGCCGGCTTCAAAGTCACCAAGGTCGACAACATGACCGTGCCCGACGTCTCGGCCACCACGGTCTACTACACCGACGCTGGCGACGAGCACGCCACCGCCGACGCGGTGGCCAAAAACCTGGGCGGTGCACCGGTCGAACAGCGAATCCCCGCACTCAGCGGCGAGCCGCCGGGCGTCATCGTCCTCGTCGCGGGCTAGATAGGCGATAGGCTGCTGGCTATGCCCAAGCTGCGCGCATTGGTACTGGCCGGTTGTGTCGTGCTGTTAGGCGCCTGCTCGTCGCCCCAGCAGGCTTCGTCGGTTCCGGGCACCACCCCCGCGATCTGGACCGGATCGCCCTCGCCGTCGGGCGCCAAGGCCTCCGAGCCCGGGCCCGCGGCGGCGCCGAGCATCATCACGCACCTGAAGGCGCCGGACGGCACCCAGGTGGCCACCGCGACGTTCGAATTCAACAACGGCTATGCCACCGTCACCATCGAGACGACCGCCAACGGTGTGCTCGCGCCCGGCTTCCACGATGTGCACATCCACAAGGTCGGCAAGTGTGAGCCCAACTCGGTCGCCCCGACCGGCGGCGCGCCGGGCGACTTCCTGTCCGCCGGCGACCACTTCCAGGCGCCCGGGCACACCGCCGAGCCCGCCAGCGGGGCCCTGCCCACCCTGCAGGTGCGCAAGGACGGCTCCGGAACGTTGGTCACCACCACGGACGCCTTCGCCATGGACGACCTGCTCACCGGGCAGAAGACCGCGATCATCATTCACGCCGGTGCGGCCAACTCCGCCAACGCCCCATCCGGGCACAACAATCAGACCAGCGGCACGCCGGGCCCGGACGACATGACGATGAGCACCGGTGACGCCGGCAAGCGGGTGGCGTGCGGTGTCATCGGTGCAGGCTAAGCGGGCCGACACCCGCATCGACTTCGCCCGTTCCCCGCGGCCGACCCTCGGGGTGGAATGGGAGTTCGCCCTCGTCGACGCCCACACCCGCGACCTGAGCAACGAAGCCACCGCCGTGATCGCCGAGATCGGCGAAAATCCGCGCGTACACAAGGAATTGCTGCGCAACACCGTCGAAGTGGTGACCGGCATCTGCCACTCCGCGGGCGAGGCGATGGAGGATCTGCGACAGACCCTGGGACCCGCGCGCCGCATCGTGCGGGATCGCGGCATGGAGCTGTTCTGTGCCGGAGCACATCCGTTCGCGCAGTGGACCTCTCAGAAACTCACCGACGCCCCGCGTTATGCCGAACTGATCAAGCGCACCCAGTGGTGGGGACGGCAGATGCTGATCTGGGGCGTGCACGTGCACGTCGGCCTGTCCTCGCCGAACAAGGTGATGCCGATCATGACGTCACTGCTCAACTACTACCCGCACCTGCTGGCGCTGTCGGCGTCCTCGCCGTGGTGGGCGGGCGTGGACACCGGCTACGCGAGCAACCGGGCGATGATGTTTCAGCAACTGCCCACCGCCGGGCTGCCGTTCCAATTCCAGACCTGGGCGGAGTTCGAACGCTTCGTCTACGACCAGAAGAAGACCGGCATCATCGACCACGTCGACGAAGTCCGTTGGGACATCAGGCCTTCACCACACCTGGGCACGCTCGAGATGCGGATCTGCGACGGCGTGTCCAATCTGCGCGAGCTGGGCGCGCTGGTCGCGTTGACCCATTGCCTGGTGGTCGATCTGGACCGCCGACTGGAAGCCGACGAGTCGCTGCCGAGCATGCCGCCCTGGCATAACCAGGAGAACAAGTGGCGCGCCGCGCGCTACGGACTGGACGCGGTGATCATCCTGGACGCCGACAGCAACGAGCGATTGGTCACCGAGGATCTCGACGAGGTGCTGAACCGGTTGGAGCCGGTGGCCAAAAGGTTGAACTGCGTCGACGAGCTGGCCGCGGTCGCCGACATACCCCGCCACGGGGCCTCCTACCAACGGCAGCGCCGGGTGGCCGAAGAACATGACGGCGACCTGCGCGCGGTCGTCGATGCGCTGGTGGCCGAACTGGAAATCTGATGACGGAATCCCTTGAGCTGGCAATGTTTCCGCTGGAATCGGCGCTGCTGCCGGACCAGGACCTGCCGTTGCGGATCTTCGAGCCACGCTACGGCGCGCTGGTGCGCCACTGCACCGACACCGGCGACCCGTTCGGGGTGGTATTGATTTCGCGCGGGCGTGAGGTCGGCGGCGGCGATGCGCGCTGCGATGTCGGCGTGCTGGCGCGGATCACCGAATGCGTCGACCATGGCGCCGGCCGGTATGCACTGAATTGCCGGACCGGGGAACGCATCCGGGTGACCGAATGGCTGCCCGACGACCCCTACCCGCGCGCCACGGTCACGCTGTGGCCCGACGAACCGGGCGACGCGGTGTCGGACGCCCAGTTGCTCGACCTCGAAGACCGGGCCATGGCGCTGTTCGAGCGGATCGCGCAGGCGCGCGACATCAAGCTGCCGGACCGCGAGGTGATCTGGGCGAGGACCGGAGCGGCCCGGCGGGAAAGCGCCTGTTCGCGTTGGCGTCTCGCATCCCGATCGGCACGGCCGACCGCTACTCGGTGCTGTCGGCACCGACGGCGGCCGCCCGCCTCGCCGCCCTGCGCGAAGCCGTGGACGCGGTCGCCGAAGTGGTGGAGTTTCAGCTTTCCGAATGACCGGGCGGCTTTCGCGGAAGGATGGTGCATGAAGGTACAGCTCCAGGTCAGCGGTTCACCGGCGCAGGCGGCCGCAAGCGCCGCCGAGATCGTCGCCACCGGCGCGGACGGATTGTTCACCTTCGAAGGCCAGCACGACGTCTTCTTTCCGCTGCTGATCGCCGCCGGCACGACCGGCCTGGACTTGATGACCAACGTGGCGATCGCCCCGCCGCGCAGCCCGCTGCACATGGCGCACTCCGCCTACGATCTGCAGCTCTACAGCGGCGGCCGGTTCCGCCTCGGCCTCGGCTCCCAGATCAAGGTGCACATCGAAAAGCGTTATGGCAGTAGGTGGGAGCGGCCGGCGCCACGAATGGCCGAAGCCATCGCCGCGATCAAGGCGATATTCGCCGCGTGGGAAGGCCACGCCCGGTTGGACTTTCGCGGCGAGTTCTACACCCACACCATCATGGCGCCCAATTTCAACCCCGGGCCCAATCCGTTCGGGCCGCCCCCGGTGCTGCTGGGCGCGCTGGGTCCGCTGATGACGCGCACCGCCGCCGAGGTCGCCGACGGCCTTTTGGTGATGCCGTTCAACAGTGCCCGCCACTTCGCCGATCGCACCGTCGCCGCCATCGCCGAGGGGCTGCGCCGCTCGGGGCGGTCGTTCGATGAGTTCCAGATCATCGCCCAGGCCATGGTGGCCGTCGGGCGCGACGAGGCCGACCTGGCGGCCGCGATCAACGGGGTTGCTTCCCTGATCGCGTTCTACGGCTCGACGCCGGCCTACCTGCCCGTGCTCGAGGTCGAGGGGTGGGCCGGTGTGCAGCCCGACCTCAACGCGCTGTCCAAGCAGGGCCGCTTCGCCGACATGCGCCGGTTGATCACCGACGAGATGGTGGCAAGGATCGGGATCGTCGGCACGCCCGAGCAATGCGCGGAGCAGATCGCCGCCCGGTTCGGCGAGCACGCCGACGAGGTGTGCTGTTACTTCCCGGGTTACACGCCGCGCCCCGC
>NZ_LZLL01000396.1:0-1445 GCF_001669335.1 Mycobacterium sp. 1245852.3
GGCGAGTTGACCGTCGCCGCCGTCGAGCAGTCCCTGGACGAGGCCGCGGTGCGCTACGACCGGGACGGCGACCAGCATGCGGGCCAGGTAGTGCAGCGCGGCGTCGACGTCGGAGCCGCGGATCGACTTGATGAAGGCGCTGATGACGTCGTAGTGCTGGTCGCCGTCCCGGTCGTAGCGCACCGCGGCCTCGTCCAGGGACTGCTCGACGGCGGCGACGGTCAACTCGCCACCGGGTTCGGCCGCCCGCACAGTTTCGGCCGCGACCTCCAGCGCCGTCAGCGCGCGCCGGGCGTCGCCGGCGGCCAGCCGCACCAGCAGGTCGACGGCCTCGGGGGCGACGGCGATCTGACCGCCCAGCCCGCGCGGGTCGTCGATCGCGCGCTGCACCACCGCGCGGATGTCGTCGGCGCTCAGCGGCCGCAACTGCAGGATCAGCGAGCGGGACAGCAGCGGCGCCACCACCGAGAAGCTGGGGTTCTCGGTGGTCGCCGCGACCAGCAGCACCACCCGGTTCTCCACGGCCGACAGCAGCGCGTCCTGCTGGGTCTTGGAGAACCGGTGCACCTCGTCGATGAACAGCACCGTCTGCTCGCCGGACAGCAGCGCCCGGCGCGCGGTATCGATCACCGCCCGAACGTCTTTGACACCGGCCGACAGGGCCGACAGCGCCTCGAACCGGCGCCCGGTCGCCTGCGAGATCAGCGCGGCCAGCGTCGTCTTGCCGCTGCCGGGGGGCCCGTACAGGATGGCCGATGCCACGCCCGAGCCCTCGACCAGGCGGCGCAGCGGGGACCCGGGCGCCAGCAGATGGTCCTGCCCGACCACCTCGTCCAGCGATGCCGGACGCATCCGCACCGCCAGGGGGGCGCCGCCCGACGCGCCCAGCCCGTGATCGGTCGGCTGCGACGCGCCGGGTAGGTCAAACAGACCGTCGGACACGGCTTCAGGCATACCACGACCGGCCGACGCCCGCGCCGGCCCAGGCACGCAGCCGGCAATCCCGGCACCCACGGCCCATCTTTGCTAAGTTCCGGTTGCCGAGTTCCGCGGGCGTTTTCTCAAGGAAACTTCGCCACACTTGGAAATCCGACAGCAAGGACGGACATGAGCCAACCTCCCGAGTATCCAGGCACCCCGTCAGACCCGCAGGGCACCAACCCTCCCGGCTACCCGCCGCCGCCGGGCTACGGCGCACCGCCGTTAAGGTTCGCGGTGAAGGTGAAGTAGTCGTCGTCGGAGCTGTTCGTGGTGGAACCCACGCTTTGACTCAGGCCGACCAGGGCGGACGCGATGCCGAACAGCACCCCGTAGACGAGAGCCGAAACGATCAGCGCCACAGGGTTTTTGGTGAATGCGTTCCAGGCCCAGCCGAACGCGTCACCGACGCTGAACGCGGGCCGGGGCGGCGCCCCGTAGCCGGGTGGGGGCCCGTAGCCGGGCGG
>NZ_LZLL01000397.1:0-15421 GCF_001669335.1 Mycobacterium sp. 1245852.3
AGCGAACGCAATCCCGCGCATTTCTCGATCGTGGCGGAATTCGGTGCGGTGCTTGCCGAAAAGCCGCTGCGGGCCGCCTTGGCCGCCGTTCTGCGACGCCATCCCCTGCTATCCGTGCACATCGAGGACCACCCCGGCTCGCGTCTGGGCTTCTATCGTGCGGCGGACGTCCCGCCCGTCGAGCTGACCGTGCGCCGCGGCCCGGAGCTGGCCTGGCAAGCAGCCGCGGCCGAGGAGCTCACCCGGCCGTTCGACCGTTCGCGGGCGCCGCTGATACGAGCGTTGTTGCTGCAGAGCGCTTGGCGTAGCGCGGTGCTGCTCACCTTCGACCACACGGTCGCGGACGGAATCAGTTCCACCGTCGTGCTCCGCGACGTGATCGCCGCGCTCAACGGCGAGGCCTTGACGAGTTTGCCTGTGCCGCAACCACAAGAACAGATCGTCGCCGAAGTCCTTCACTCGGCCGAGCCGCCGGACCCCGCCGTGCCGGACGACCCGCGGATGACCACACCCAGCGTCCTGCGTCCCTTCGATGGCACCCCGACCAACGTGCGCACCCTGGCGATGACCCATGCGGACACCGCGCGGCTGGTAGCGCGGTGCCGCGCCGAACGCACCACGGTGCACGCCGCGTTGGTGGTCGCGAAATGCCGCGTGCGGGCCACGGACCGCGGCGAAGAATTCATCCGCGTCCTCAGCCCGATGAACCTGCGGCCGATCCTCGGAATCGAGGGCGACTGCGCCATGTGCATCGTGCCGACCGCGACGGGACACACGCCGTGGGACGGCACACCGTTCTGGGAGCAGGCTCGTGCGACGACCGCACACCTGCGGGTGGCCCGATCGGCGCGCGGAATCCGTGCCGCCGCAACCGACCTGGAACAGATGATCACCGTCGACGCCGAAACCGCCGAGGCCGAGGAGCTTTTCAGCCGGACCAGTCCGTGGGACATCATGATCACCAACCTCGGCGTGCGAAACCTCGATGGCGTAGGCCCTTTGCGCCCGACGGCGGTGTGGGGACCGGTGGTGCTCAGCCAGACCGATGGCGAATATCTGACCGGAGTCACCACCTACGAGGGCAGGCTCCGGATGGTGACGTGTGGCTACAACGTGCCGGCCAGCTTCTTGAAGGGCGTTGAGGAGGCACTGATGGCCGCCCTGGAGGAGTACTGACGATTGCTACCATCGCGCGGTGAGCGATTGCCCGGGCGGGCCGCGATCCATCGCACGCCGCGACGCCCTGAAGGTCGCCGGTCTCCTGTCGGCGATCGTCACCGCCGCCGCATTGCTGCCCGGCCCGCGGGCAAATGCGGGGGTGGCCGGAATGTCCGTTTTTCTCGACCCGGGCCACAACGCCGTGAACGACGCGTCGATCAACCAGCAGGTCCCCAACGGCCGCGGCGGCACCAAGCCGTGTCAAACGTCGGGCGCGGCAGCCGACGACGGATATCCCGAGCATGCGTTCACCTGGGCCGTGGTGGCGTTGATCAACGATGCGCTGAACCAGATGGGCGTGCGCACCCAGCTGTCGCGGGACGGCGACAACGGTGTCGGGCCGTGCATCGACCAGCGCGCGGCGGCGGCCAACGCCATGCGCCCGGACGCGATCGTGAGCATTCACGCCGACGGCGGGCCGCCGTCGGGCAGCGGATTCCACGTCAACTACTCGAGCCCGCCGCTGGGTGACGTCCAAGCCGGGCCCGCCGTGCAGCTGGCGCATGCGGTGCGGGACGCCCTCGTTCAATCCGGCTTCACCCCGGCGAACTACATCGGCTCGGACGGCCTCTACGGGCGCGACGACCTGGCCGGCCTGAACCTGGCCCAGTACCCCGCGGTGCTGGTCGAACTCGGCAACATGAAAAACGCCGGTGACGTCGCGCGAATGGAAAATCCGGACGGCCGGGCGAAATATGCCGCCGCGGTCACCCAGGGGATAGTCGCCTTTCTGAACTCCAAAGCCGCGACCGGCTAGCGTGACCGCGAGCGAGCTAATTGCCCGTCGGCCCCCGAGCGTTGCGCAGCGAACTTATGCACGTCCTGCAGCAGTCGGTCCGATGCTGCAGTTAACGCCAGGGCGAAGCGGACAGCGAACGCCGGGCCGCAGTCTAAATTGCGCGTGTGTACCGCGCAGCACTATATGTAGCAGTACCGAAAGGTCCTTCTGGTGGAAAAAGAGTGCGTCGTGCCTGCACCGACTATGTTGATTTTGCGGTGGGACGTCACGAGTTTTCAGGCATGCGGTGACGGCGAACGCCGCCCAACGGCGCGGTGGCGGGGAATGGGATGGCATTGATGAGGGGGATGGGTGACCAGCTCCGGCCCTGCATCGAGGGGCGCCGATGACCTATAGCGGCGGTTATCAGGATCCGTTCGGCGGTGACCCTTTCGGGGGTCAGCCTGGTGCCCAGGGGCCGGCGTTCGGGCAGCACCAACCCGGTCATTCGCCCGCGGGGTCCGGTGGCTTCCCGTCGGCTCCGAAGCCCGAGACCAACACGCTGGCCACGCTGTCGGCCATCTTCGCGTTCGTCTTCGCGCCGGCCGGTGCCGCGCTGGGGCACATCGCGCTGTCCCAGATCCGCCAGCGCCACCAGCGCGGCCGCGACCGCGCCATCTTCGGCCTGACGGCCTCCTACCTCATCATCGTGCTGGCGGTCGGTGCGCTGGCGGTGTGGATCGTGACCAGTGGGTCCGACTCGGACACGGTCAAGACGGCGGCCCCCAGCCCGTACGTGCCGCCGACGCCGCCGCGCACGACGGTGATCACGCCACCGCCGGCGCAGCGCCCGAGCGTCTCGGTCAGCGATCTTCGGGTGGGCGACTGCATCGAGGTCCAGCAGAACAAGCCCGACCCGTCGGAGAAGGCGGACTTCATCACCATCTACCCGGTCAAGTGCGAGGTGCGCGAGGGCGTGCTGCAGGTGACCCAGCTGCTCTCGAACGACTCCTGTAAGACCCCCACGACGCTGTGGAACCACAACAAGACCGTGTATGCCTGCATCGTCGACTTCAAGGGGTGAATTGATGTATCCCAGCGACGATCCCTTTGCGCCGCAGTCCAACGATCCCTTTGGCGGACAGCCGCCGACGGTGTCATACGGCGCTGCGCCCACCACCCCGGTTGGCTACCCGGGTGCGCCGTTTGGCGGACAGCCGCCGCGCGCGGACTACAACACGCTCGCGGTGCTCTCGCCGATCTTCGGGGTGATCGTTCCGCCCGCCGGCATCGTGCTGGGTCACCTCGCCTTGCCGCAGATCAATCGCAGCGGTGAGCGGGGTCGTCCGGCCGCCATCGCCGGCCTGGTGATCGGCTACCTGATGTGTGTCCTGCTGATCCTCGGCGGCGTGTACTGGGGCACCCGTCCCAGCGGTTCGACGCCGACGACCGCATCCAGTTCCACGCTGCCCAGGCCCTTGCCGCCCCGAACCATCACGTCGGTCGCGCCGCCGACCACGGTGCCGCGCGGCCCGAAGCTCGACCTGGCCACCGTGCCGATCGGCACCTGCGTGGAGCTTCAGCTGCGCAACAGCACGGGCAATGACGCCCTGGACCTGTTCGGTGTCGACTGCGAGCACCGCGACGGGGTGTACACGGTCGCCGCGCGGGTGGGCTCGAGCAACCAGTGCAACTCGGTATACGTGGCCGCGCCCCCCGACCGCTCCTTCGCCCTGTGCCTGAACCCGTATTGAGATCGGCGACGATGAACGCACCAAACCCCTTTGACTTCAGCGACTTTGGCCCGGGCAAGCAGGCCCCGGCCGGGGGCGGCCAGGCGCCCGCGCAGGGGCAGCCGGGTGGGGGTTACTCGGGCGGCTTCGATCCGTGGGCCAACCAGCGACCGGCCCCGGCGCGCCCGGATGCGTTTCCGGGCCCGCCCGCGTTCGACCCGACCGGCGGCCGCGACGCCTTCGGGCAGCTGACCGCGAACCCGGCGGGCGTGGGCGCGCTGACGACGGCCGGGCCGCCGCTCGTCTGGTTCGCGGTGGCGCTGGCGCTGGCTCTCGTCGGTGTGGCCCTGGCCGGAGCCAGCGCGTTGGGCGGCCCGATGATCGCGGCCGCGGTCGCCGGGTGGTTGTCGGCCGGGCCGCTGGCGATCGGCGCCCTGGCGATCTTCAGCCGGGTCGACACCCGGCGCCGCACCGAGGCCATCTATTCCGCGCCGACCTGGACGTCGACGCTGTACTGGGTGGTGCTGGTGGTCTGCCTCATCGGAATCGCCGTGGGGGCCTGGCAGATCGCGCTGTGGGCGGGGACGTTGTAGTGGCGGACTCCTCTCGAATACGGCGCGGCCGCAACGGCCTTGCGATGCTGGCGCGTGTCGCCGCGGCCGCCTTCTTGGTCGTGGTGCTGAACCTGGTCGGCTGGGCGCCCGTCGCGTCGGCCACCGGATCGCCGGGGGCCAGCCGGTTCGGCGCATGCCTGGCCGCGCAGAAGACCGGCGATCTGCTGTTGTTGTTCGACGAGTCGAGCAGCCTGCAGCAGACCGACCCGCAGGCCGCGCGGGTGCAGGCCGCCCGCTACCTGGTGCAGACGCTGGGCAAGTACGCCGACCGGGTGAGCGCAAAACTCGACGTCGCGGTCGCCGGTTTCTCCGATACCTATGCCCCCGAACATGATTGGACTCAACTCACCGGCTCGACCGCCGACAGCGTCGGGGCGTCGCTGGATCCGATCGCCAAGAAGAACACCGGCATCGACACCGACTATTGGCTGGCCCTCGACGGCGCCCGGCAGGCGCTGACCACACACGGCGGCGCGGCCAACAAGGGTCAGCGCTGCCAGGCCATCGCCTGGTTCTCCGACGGCATGATCGATTTCACCGCCCGACCGATCACCAAGCCCTACGCCGACGGGGTTCCGCTGGACTCGCCGAACGGAATCCCCGACACCACCCAGAAGGCCGTCCAATCCATCTGCCGCCCCAGCGGTCTGGCCGACCAGCTGCGGTCGAGCAACATCATCATGCTGGGAATCGGGCTGGGCGCCAAGCAGACTCCCGGTGACTTCAACGTGATGTCGGCGATCAGCACCGGCAAGGGACTGCAGGGCCTGGCGTGCGGCGCCATCACAGATCCGGTGCCCGGCGACTTCTTTCCCGTCGCCAACATCGACGACATGTTGTTCGCGTTCGACGCCCTCAACCCGGATCCCGGCGTGACCGACCAGGGCGGGGTGTGCCCGCTCAAGGTGTGCCCGGAGGCGCGGCACAACTTCGTGCTGGACCGGTCCATCAAAGAGGTCAACATCCTGGGCTCCGGCGGCGTGCCCGGGGTCGAGCCCTACCTCGTCTCGCCGACCGGGCAGATCCTGCCGCTGCCCAAGAAGGACGGCGCCCAAAACGTCAACGTCGACGGCGTCTCGGTGAACTACCAATGGCAATCCGAATCGGCGCAGACGATCTCGCTGCAGAACGGCAACGCCCCGCACTGGAGCGGGCAGTGGGCGATCGTCTACGTCGACACCACCGGCCAGCACCCCGACGCGGTATCCAAGGTCAGCATTCACATCACCACCGACATCTTCCCCGCCCTGACGGGCGGCGACAAAGTCGCCTGGCACAGCGGCCAGACCCTCAAGGGCCTAATCTTCGGATTGGTTGACGGGCAAGGCAAGCCGATGGTCCCGAGCGACCTGGCGGGCTCGGCCACCATGTCGGCCTCGCTGGGCCCCGACGGCGCCGCGCCCATCCCGCTGCTGACCGCGGCCGGCAAGGAGGACATCGCCAAACCCGTCGACGCCGACCTGACCAAGGTCGCCCCCGGGCACGCGACGCTGCGGATGTCGCTGGTGATCACCACCGCCGACACCACCGATCTGAACGGCGGACCGATCGCCGGCACCCAGTTGTCGCCGCAGGAAGTCGATGTGCCCGTGCAGATCCTGCCCAAGGTCGGCCTGCCCACCCCGGGTGAGCGCATCGACTTCGGCACCGTCGAGGGCGCCAAGGGCGCGACGGCGACGCTGAACATCACCGGCCCCGGTTGCGCCTGGATCAGCGACACCGATACCGCGACGGTGTCGGGCGCACCCGACGGCATCGGCACGCCGCACGTGGGTTCGCCGACGAATTCGGGCCAGCACTGCCTGAAGGTGCAGGCGGGGGAGACCGCACAGCTGTCGGTCACTTTGCACACCGACCACAACGGCCACGGCGGCCTCAACGGCACTGTGCCCATTCATGTTTCAACGCTGGACAATCCCGACGACGCCCAGACCGTGCCGGTGGCGTTCACGGCGTCGATGATCAACCCGCTCAACACCACCAACTTCATTCTGGTGCTCATCGCCGCGCTGCTGCTGGGTCCCGGCATCCCCCTGGCGCTGCTGTACGCGTCGAAGTGGTGGGTCAGCAAGATTCCCGACAATCCGCTGCTGGCCGAACGCATCCCGGTGGCGGTCGAGCACGACGCGGTGCTGCGTGGCGGTGAACCGTTCGCGATGGCCGACACCGATCTGGTGCAACCGGTAACCGGGCTGCCGCCCGGCGGCACGCGCCAGCTCTCCGTGGCCGGGGTGAACCTCTCGGTCGTGCTGGGGCGCAGCCCGTTTGGCTCCGGCCATGTGGTCGTCGACGCCGAGGGTGTGGTCAGCGTCGGGTCGAAGCTTCCCGGATCTGACAAGACCGGCCTGCGCGCGGTGCTCCCACTGGCGGTGCACAACACCTGGGTGCTCCTGCACAACCCGTCCGGGCCCGAAAACGCCGCCGAGGTGCTGGTGTTGGTGGCCGGTACCACCGACACCACCACGCGTGAGCGGCTCTACGAAGACATCGCCCAACGGCTGCCCGACCTGCTCGCCGGGCTGCGGCTGCGCGCGGTGCAGGCGGGACTGACTGCGCCGTTCGCCGCACCGGGCGAGACGGCCTCGCCGTTCGGCGACACGCCCGCCGGCGTCGTGGCCGGCCCGGCCGGGGACGATCCCTTCGGGGGCACCGATTCACCGTTCGGGGGCGCGCCCGTTTCGGCGCCTTCGGCTCCCGTTCCGGCTCCGAGGCCGGCTCCGCCACCGCCCGCCGCGACGGGCCCGGTGCCGCCGGGCTTCAATGAGGCGGAGACACAGGAGCGGCCCATACCCGAACCGGTACCCCGCCAGGACGACACGATGGTCGCGGGCTACCGGTACGACGACGAGCCTGTCGAGCGCGATGAGCGCGACGAGCGCAAGGAGGGCGGGCCGCCCGGGCTCCCGCCGACCGAGGCGACACAACCCTCCTATCGATATGACCCAGATCCATTCGACCCGTTCGGAGAGGGCACCTGATGCGACGTTTCCTGGTAGTGGGCTGCGGCGGTTCCGGCGGCGCCACGCTGTCCCTCATGATGGACCAGCTGCGCTCCGAACTGCACACCGCTGGGATCGAAAAGCTGCTGGCCGGTTGGCAATTCGTGCACATCGACGTCCCCAGCGCCGCCGAGTCGGGCCCGGAGGGACTGGCGAACGTGCCCGCCCAGGGCGGCAGCTACGTCGGCTGCGGCCCCCAGGGCAGCAGCTACGCCGTCCTTGACGGTGCGCTGTCCCAACGGCTGGCGGCCGAATCGGCGCTGGACACCATCGCCACCTGGGCGCCGCGCAACCCGCAGGAGGTGTCGATCCCGATCTCGGCCGGCGCCGGGCAGTACCGGGCGATCGGGCGGATGATCACCCTGAGCAAGGCCGCCGAAATCCACGCCCGCCTGCAGGCCGCGTGGGACACGCTGTTTCGCGTCGAGACCGTCTCGGAGATGTCGACGGTCGACGTGCCGGGCATGGGCAGGTTCGACCCCAACGAACCGCCGCTGGTGTTGGTGGTGTCGTCGATGGCCGGCGGTGCGGGCGCGTCGATGGCCCTGGACGTGTGCCGGCTGCTGACCCTGGTCACCGGTCTGGATCCCCGGTTGATGGGCGTATTCATGGTCACCCCGGACATTTTCGACTCGCTGCCGCAGAGCGCCATCATCGGTGTGCGGGCCAATGCGCTGGCGATGCTCGGCGAGATCGTGGCCAGCCAGTCCGGTGCGGCCCGCGAACACGACGTGCGAATCCTGCGCGCCCTGGGCCACCATCACGGTGAGGGAGAACCGATCCCGTTCGCGCGGGTGTTTCCGGTGGGCCGCTACATCGGCGCCGACCGCACCCTGTTCGGGGACGGCTCGCAGTACGCGGTGTACCGGGGGCTGGCGCGCGGGCTGGCCGGACTGATGATGAGCGGGCGGGCCAGCGACCAGTTCGTCGCCTACGACCTGGGCAACACCGCGTCGCCGGTGGGCGACCGGGACCTGCTGGGCTGGGGCATCTCGTCGTGGGACGTGCTGCCCTGGGGCACCTACGGTTTCTCCAGCCTGAGCATGGGCCGCGACCGCTACGCCGAATACGCCGCCCAGCGGCTCGCCCGCAGCTGCGTGGACAAGCTGCTCGACGGGCACATGCAGAAGGGCAACCCGGCGTCGAGCACCGAACAGCTGGATTCGCTGCTGTCCAGCCAATGGGCCTCGCTGTGCGGCGAACTCGGGCTACCGCCTAGCGCCGGCGACGAGCAGACCAGGGTGAGCCAGCTCGGCCGCTGGATCGGCACCGAAGCCTTCACCGCCGACGCCGTCGCCGCCACGGTCAACGGTCTGATCGACCGTCAGCTGCGCAACCACCTGCCGAACCCGGAAGGCGTCGCGGCCGAACAGTGGGTGCCGATCATGCGCCAAGCCGTGCAGAACCGGCGCGCCGAGTTGATCCGGGCGTGCGCGGATGCGGCCTACGCCATGGCTTTTCAGTGGCACCAGGACTTCGCCAACCGGCTCGAAAAGGTGGTCGGCGCGGCCATCGCGTCGCTGGGGCTGCCCTTTGCGCGTGAAGTGGTCGACCAGCTGCGCCGCCACATCGACGACCAGCTGACCGCCGGGGTTGCGCAGCTGGGCAACATGGGCCCGCCCGACATCGTGGCGATCTCGCCGCAGGTGGACGCCGGACTGAGGTCCCTGCACGGGGTGATGACGAACACCGACCAGGTGGTGGCGGCCGTGGTGGACGGATTCCGCGCGACGGTGCGCCGTCAGCTGTTCGCCGACGCGGCCGCCCGCATCGCCGACGTGATGCGCGTGGTGGGTGTGGAACTGCTGGTGCCGCTGCGGGATCGGCTCAGCGAGGCCATGATTCAGCTGGAGATCGCCCGCTCGGAGCCGCCCACCGACGTCGGGCTGGCCCGCCTGGCCACCGATCAGTACGCGGCCTGGCCGGCGGACGCCGACGAGCTGGTGCCCAGCCGGTTCGCCGAAGCGAACAACGAAGTGCTGCTGATCAATTCGACCGCCTTCAAGGGACGCTACGAGGCCGATCTGCCCAAGGCGGTGGCCGGCGCCAACGCGATGATCCCGCTGCAGTCGGCCATCGAGGAGGCGACCGCGCGGGTGATCCTGGGCGAGTGGCAGACCACCGGCGGTGTGGCCGCACCCGGTGGGTTGATCGAGCGCACCGCCACCTGGGTCACCCGCGCGCTGGGCACCGACCCCGAGACCGGCCGCGCCCGGGTGCCCTCGATCGCGCAGTTCGACATCCATACCCGCCCAGTCGAATTGCTGCGCCGGGCCCGGCTGTACGTCGAGCGGCCCGGGGAGTCGTTCGCGGAATTCTGCAAGGTGTCGCTGCGCGACTACGTGCAGGGCGCGGGCGCCTCGGAGTCCGAACTGGTGGCGCGCCGCCGCGACATCGCCACCAAGTTCGCCGAGGCGCTGTCGCTGGCGCGACCGCTGGCCAGCGTCAACGACCAGGCCCTGCAGCGGGTGCACCCCGGTCAGCAGACCGAGTACCGCTACAAGTTCTCCGAGATTCCGTTCGCCGGCCAACCCGTCGACCGGGAACTGTTCGAGGTGATCCGCAACAATCCGCGCATCGACCAGGCGACGAAGGACAACTACGGGCGTTCGCTGTCCGACGAGGACAGCGTGACCCGCATCGACATCTTCGGCTCGTATCCGAACTATTCGCCGCTGGCGTTCGACTCGGTGCTCAAGCCCGCCGCCCAGCAGTGGGCGCAGACCGCGGGGCCCGGGCGCGGCGCCTTCTGGAAATACCGTCGCTCCCGGCCGCTTTCGGCGTCCCTGCCGATGACCGATGAGCAGCGGCGCACCATGACCGGCGGCTGGTTCGTCGGTCAGCTGCTGGGCCGCATCCAGATCCCGGCGTCGCCGTTCACCGAGCCGGTGCGGATCTACGACGCCGACAGCGGGCAGTGGCTGAACTTTCCGAACCCGCTGCTGACGCCGCCGTCGGCGTTCCATGCCCCCTACGACTGGTTGCCCGCGGTGCTGGAATCGATCCTGCTGGCGATCGCGCAATCGCACGAGCCGCCGGTGATGCGATCGCTGCGGCCCTACAGCGTGCTGCGCGAGCTCTACGACGCGCATTCGCAAGACCCCGCGAGCGGCATCGTCGCGCTGTCCGCCCAGGGGCTGCTGCGTGAATTCCTGCAAGGGATCTCGAGCACACCCGGCGTGCAGTCCCGGGTGCCCGGGATCGCCGAGGCCCAGACCGCCGACGCACGCGCCGCGGCGGCGATCGAGTGGCTGACCACCATCCGCGACGTTGCCGCGCAGTATCTTCCGGCGGACATGGCCGGGGCCACCCCCGGCGGGGCGTTCACCACGGTGCCGACGCGCACCACGGCGTCGAACACGCCGATGTTCCGCGACCTGGCACCCGACGTGTACGCGGCGACCGGCGCGCTGATCAACCTGATCCAGCACGAGGCCGAGGCGCTGGCGGCCGGCGCGGCGGCGGGCGGTCCGGTGCTCGACGGCGGTGCGCCCGTGGTGATTCCCGAAGGCGGGACGTTCTGACCATGGTGGTATCCAGTGACAACGCCCTCACGGTGATCGTCTCGCCTCACCTGCATACCGACGAGCTGCTCGGTGTCCTGTGCGATTACTCCGCCGCGGGACTGCTGGGCGTCTTCGTCTGGGTGGACGCCGGCGATGCGCGCGGGCCAGCCACAACGGCGACGATGGTCCGCGACGGGCGGTCGGAAACCGTTGTGCTGCAGCAGGTATTGACCGCCAAGCCCTACGACCGGGTCCGGGTGGCGGTGTTGGTTCCGCTCGAAGCTCCGGCGGATCAGCGGGCGCCCCTGGCCGCCGAGCAGTTCGTCGAACAGGTGGTGCGCAGCACCGCCAGGGGAGCGAGGATGACGCTGCTGCGGATGTTGCTCACCAGTGGGCGGGCCGGAGCCAGTCAGCTCAGCGCGTCGGTGGTCGTGGAGGGCTGGCACAACCTGCTGATCGCACCGGAGGATTCGCCGGCGCCCGGGCTGGGCGCGGTGCCGTGGGGACACCTGGCCGAACCGCTGGATCTGGCCCAGCGTGCCGCGCCGGTGGTCGCCGCGGTGGCCGGATTGTGGGCCGACGTGCAGCAGACCCCCTTCGACAGTGTGGAGATCCTGCCGGGCCAGACGTTGCGTGCGGTGCGCGCGTTCTACCGCAGCCTGGACACCGCCGACGTGGAACGTCGGCTGCGCGCGCGACTGTTCGATCCGGCCGGACGGCTGCCGCTGCCGCACGGCGGCCAGGTGCCCGTGCTCTACGTCGAGGACGTTTCGGCGGCCACCCAGACGATGGCCCGCGCGCTGTGGACCAAACACCGCGACGTGCTTCGCGGGCCGCGGATGGGCGCCGACGACGTTGCCACGCAGGCTATTTCGATCTGGGCGGCGCTGAAGATGTTCCTGCGCTTCATGGGCGGGGCCCTGCGTAACGCCCCGTCGGCGTGGCTGTCGGCGGTCAAGGGGTCGGTATCGGCGGTGTTGGCCTCGACGGTGCAGGGCACCGTGTTCGGCGGCCGCGAATCCGCGTTCTCGGTGGTCACCAGCAGTCAGCTCGCCGACTGGCAGGACCTCGGCCGCAGCGCCGACACGCTCAACGCGGCGATCGGCGGATCCGCGGCCAACGCGCAACTGGCGCACCAGGATCTCAGCCCGCTGTGGATCGACTTCGTCAACGGCGCGCTGACCCTTGCCGACGGCGGGCGCCGCGCCAAGGGGCTCGACCCGATCCAGGTGGGCGCGGGCGTCGGTGTGCTGGCCAACGCCGCCGACGTCGTACCCAGTCGCGCGGATCGGTTCACGGCCATCCCGACATCGCTGGCCGCGGTGATCGGCGTCACCGACCTGGAGCCGGCCGACGTGCTCGGCGCCGCCGATCTGCGCCAGCGGCTGCAACGCGCCTACTCCGATCCCGCCGCGGGCGTGGAGGCCCGCGGGGCGTCGACCGAGCTGGAGCGCTGGCAGCAGCACGCATCGAAAAGCTATGCCTGGCAGGCGGGATCGATCCTGGCCGACTTCCTGGGGCGGGCCCGCACCGAGGTGGCGCAGATCGCCGAACAGATCCAGCGGGCGGCCAGCGAGATCTCGATCGACGAGAAGGTGCGCGCCCGCCAACAGGCCATCGGCACCATCCTGGCCACGCTGACCTGGGCGACGCTAGGAGTGCTGGTCGTCCTGGTCGGCATCGCGGTCGCCGGGTTCACCGGCTGGAAATACACGTTGATCACCGGCGGCATACTCGTCGGCCTCTACATCGCGGTGTCGCTGACGCTGTTCCTGTTCGCCCAGCGCGACATGTTCACCTTGATGAATCTGCGGAAATCGCAACAGAATCAGCTCGAGATGATGCAGGCGAATCTGCAGACCGCCCTGCAGGATGTCAGCCGCCTGTCCACCGCCTACGGCCAATACCTGTCCTGGTGTCGCGTGCTGGGGCCGGTGCTGCGCGCGCCCTTCGGGCCCGCTCCGGCGGGGCGCTCGGCCGCACCACTGATTTCCGACGGCCTACCGCGCTGCGCACAGGTCGGGGTCGCCGATCCCGGCGCGGAGCGTGGCGACGACGCGGCACACGCCATCCAGCGCCGCCTCTACGCGCTCGGCTGGCTGACCAAGCCGTGGCAGGAGATGGTCACCCAGGCGGCGGGCCGACTGCGCGAGGACCCCGAAATGCTCTATCGCATGCCGGGTTTCCGGACGTCCTCGGGTCTGGATCAGTGGTCGGCGGCGGTGGCTTCCGGGCAGGTGCATTCCACCGGCGCCGACGCCCTGTGGCAGCGTGTCGAGCAGATGTTCGCCGAGGATGACCGGGTGGGCACGGCGCTCACCGGTGCGGTGTTGGCGCCCGCGATGGGCCAGCACGTGGGCTCCGAGCAGTTCGCGGCCGGGGTGGTCGACCACCGGCCGGGACAAGCCGCCCCCTTCGATGGCTCGGTGTTCACCGATGCGGCGATGACCGCGGGCCGCTGCGCGGTAGCCATCGATACCGCCACGATCGCCCGGCCCGGCCTGGGTTTCCGGGCCACGGTGGTGCAGGCCAGCGACGGCCTGGCGCCCTATGACTTCACCCTCTTCGAGGTGCCGCTGGCGGCCGCGTCGGGATTCGAAACGGAGAAGACCGCGGTGATCACGCACACCGAGCACCGCGACGCGCCGCCCGGCGGGGATTTGGTGTTCTAGCATGCCCGATCCGCAGCACGCCGGCGACGCCGACGACCCCCGCCTGAACGCCCTGATCGCGTGGCGCCAACGCCTCATCGACTCCGGGGCGGTGTCCAAGGCGGGGTTCAAGGAAACCCACCTGCGGCTGATACTGCGTTCCGGACGCACTGACGTGGAACAGATTCGGGCGATGCTGCCCGGATCGGTCGCCGACTATGCCGAGGAGCTGGCGGCCGTGCTGGCCGAGGTGGACTCGGAATCATCGCCGGGCCGCCATCACCGCCCGGGAAGCCTGTCCGCGGTGGAACCCGACGGTGAGCCGACCGGCGCGGCGGCACTGGCCGACGGCGGGGCTGGCGTCCAACCACCGCTGAGCCCCAGCGATTTCGCCGCCTACACCTTCGGCGAACAGACCGGCCCGCTGGCCGCGGTCACCGTCAGACCATCCCGCGACGACGCCGATGGTTGCGAGCTGGCCTGGACGCCGTACCTGGCGGGCGGCGAGGCCGTGGTGATCTACCGGCTGGTCGCTCAGGAGGACAACGCACCGTACTCTCCGGATCGGGCCCGGCTGGTGGCGGCCACCACCGCGACGACCGCGGCCGACCCGCTGCCCTCGGCCGCGGCGGTGCGCTACTACCAGGTCTGGGCGAACGTCGGTGCGACCCGCGCGGAAGCGCTTGCGGCGCAACCCATCAAGCACGCCGAGGGTGTCGCGGTCAGCCCGGTGCGCGATTGCGTCGTTCGACAGGACAACGGCAAGGTCATCGGCAGCTGGACAGTGCCTTCGGCGGTGAGCGCCGTATTTGTGTCCCGGTTGCCGGTCGAGGAAGCCGGTCGTGAGGGTCCGCAGCATCGGATCCTGCTCGACCGCGACAATCGGGCGGGATTCGTGGACTCCGACCCGGCTCCCGGTCGCCATTACCTGTACCGGATTCGGGCGGCCGTCCCGGTCAACGGCGTGCTGCGGCTGGCGGCGGCGGTGGAGGCCGACGTCGAAATCGCCGCCGTCCTGACACCGGTCACCGACCTGATGGTGACGTCGGCACCGGGGTCGGCCGAGGGCTTCGAACTCACCTGGAAGCCGCCGGCCGCGGGTGAAGTGGTGATCTATCGCAGCCAGACCGGTCCGGCGGCCGGGGCCGAGGCCAACGACTTGCCCGAGGCGGCGCTCGAGCAGATCGGGCTGACCCCGGATTTGCGCTTGACACAACCGATTAGCGAGCAGCCAGGCCCCGATGGACGGCCGCGGTCGACGATGTCGGGGGTGTCCTGGCCGACGGACTGGAGTCGCGCCTACTTCACCCCGGTCACCGTGCTGGCGGGACGTGCGTTGCTGGGCAAGACCTTCTGCTCGGTACGCACCGGAGCCATCCGCGACGTCGAACTGGCCGAGTACTGCAACAAGCAGGTCCTGACATTCGACTGGCCGCAAGGCGCCGCCGTCGTCGTGGTGTACCTGGCGCCCAAGGGCTACGACCCGCGCAACGGGCTGACCGGCACGTCCTACGAAATCACCGTCGAGCAATACGAAAAGTACGGCGGCCTGCAACTGCCCAACGGCAAGCTCCCGGTGAGCGGGTGTTCCCTGCATCTGGCGCCGGTGGCCTTCTCCGCGGGCCGCCGCGCCATCGGGCCCGTCCGCAGCATCGAGTACGCCGGCCTGCTGCGGCTGCAATACGCGGTGCAGTTGAGCCGCGACCCGGCGGGGCAACCGTCGCACGCCACCATCTATATGCGGTCCGAATACGACGTGCCCGGGTCGCCGGCGTTCGTGCTGATCAACCACCCGGATCGAATTCCGTTGTCGCCCACCGATGGCGAGGCGCTCGACGCGGCACCGCTGGACGCGCAGGGTGGCTTGGCGGCCACGCCGTCCAAGGAACTGCGGTGGTCGGCGTTGACCACCGCGGGAACCGCCGAGCCGTGGGCCGTCGATCTGCGGGGCCGGCGCGGATGGATCAGGTTGTTCGTCAACA
>NZ_LZLL01000398.1:0-1714 GCF_001669335.1 Mycobacterium sp. 1245852.3
CCGCGGCGCAGCCGGACCTCCACCGACGCCGACGGTTGGAACTGCGGGCCCGCTGCGGTGAGCCACGCCAGCGAGGTCACCGCGCTCACCTGGGTGCCCAGATCGGATTCGTCGACGCCGGCCATCCGGGCCGGCACCTTCTGCCGGTCCGCCAGCCCTTGGTCGCTGCGGAACCGGCGCACCTCGGTCACCAGCTTTTGCATGTCGGTAATCCGCTGCGCGGCAACCTGATCCAGGCCGATACCGGACGGCTGCGGCCAGTCGGCGATCACCAGCGACTCGTGTTCGGCCTCGTCACCGGTGAGGGCCTGCCACAGGGCCTCGGTGATGAAAGGGATCACCGGGTGCAGCAACCGCAGCAGGGTGTCCAGCGTCGCCGCCAGCACGGCCGTGGTGTGCGTGATCCCTTCGGCCAATTGGGTTTTGGCCAATTCCACGTACCAGTCGCAGAATTCGTCCCACGCGAAGTGGTAGAGCGCCTCGCAGGCGCGACTGAACTCGTAGCTGTCGAACGCCGAATCAACTTCCGCGCGAACCTCTTCCAGCCGGCCGAGGATCCAGCGGTCGGCGTCGGTGAGTTCGGCCGGCGGCGGCAGCGGGGCCAGCTTAGCGCCGTTGAGCAGCGCGTAGCGGGTGGCGTTGAACAGCTTGGTACAGAAGTTGCGCGACGCCCGGACGTGATCTTCGCCGACCGCGAGGTCACCGCCGGGGCTGGCGCCGCGCGCCAGCGTGAACCGCAGCGCGTCGGCGCCGAACGCGTCCACCCAGTCCAGCGGATCGATGACGTTGCCCTTGGACTTGCTCATCTTGCGGCCGGACTCGTCGCGGATCAGCCCGTGCAGGAAGACATCGGTGAACGGCACCTGCGGGCCGCGGCGGCCGCCCAGGGTGATGGCCTCGTCGTCGCCGACGAAGGTGCCGAACATCATCATCCTGGCCACCCAGAAGAACAAGATGTCGTAACCGGTGACCAGAACGCTTGTGGGATAGAACTTCTCGAGCTCCGGGGTCTTGTCCGGCCAGCCCAACGTGGAGAACGGCCACAGCCCCGAGGAGAACCAGGTGTCCAGCACGTCGGGGTCCTGCTCCCAACCTTCCGGCGGGGTCTCGTCGGGACCAACGCAACGCTGTTCGCCGTTGGGGCCGTACCAGATCGGAATGCGGTGACCCCACCACAGCTGACGCGAAATGCACCAGTCGTGCATGTCGTCGACCCAGGAGAACCACCGCGGCTCCAGGCTGGCGGGGTGAATCACGGTGTCGCCGTTGCGCACCGCGTCGCCGGCGGCCTTGGCGAGCGATTCCACCCGGACCCACCACTGCAGCGACAGCCGCGGTTCGATCGGCTCGCCGCTGCGCTCGGAGTGTCCGACGCTGTGCAGGTAGGGCCGCTTCTCCTCGGTGATCCGGCCCTGCGCCGCCAGCGCCTCGCGCACCGCGACCCTGGCCTGGAATCGGTCCATGCCGTCGAATTGCGTTCCAGTGCCGGTGATTCGGCCCTTGGTGTCCATGATCGAGATCATCGGCAGCTCATGGCGGAGTCCGATCTCGAAGTCATTGGGGTCGTGTGCGGGAGTGACTTTGACTGCGCCGGTACCGAATTCGGGATCCACGTGTTCGTCGGCCACCACCACGAGCTGACGGTCCACGAACGGGTGCGCCAGGTTGGTGCCGACCAGATGCCGGTAGCGCTCGTCGTCGGGATGCACCGCGA
>NZ_LZLL01000399.1:0-1332 GCF_001669335.1 Mycobacterium sp. 1245852.3
GCCGGCGCAAATCAGTGCCCGCTCCCCCAATTCTGCGCAGGCCGCGCTGATCATTTCGGCCGTGAAGGCCGGAGATTGCACCGGTATGCTGCCGAAGGCGAAGCAAATGGGCGGTGCCCCCGCGGCTATCCAGTCCCGCGCCTCGTCGTCGGCGTCTGTGGAGAGGTTCATCGCCAGCGCACCCACAAAGGGCCGTCGGCCATTCCACTTCTTCCATTCGGCGGCCAACCCCGGGAAACAAAAGTCATCGTAGGCCTGGATTTCCAGCGAATGGCGCTCGGCGATTCGCCGGTGCGTAGGGCTTGTCGACTTGGGCAGACCTAGCTCACGGCGATGTGCGTCCTCGAAGCCCTTGTTCATGCGCCAAGACAGCCACTTGGATACCTTCATCGCGAAGCGCGCGATGGGTCCGGGCAATAGCGGGATCAACCGTCCGTTGGGCCGTACCGGGTAGTAGTGCAGGGTGACCAGCGGAATGCCGTAGTGCTCGGCGACATTGGCTGCGGCCTGCTCGCACGGAATGGTGGTGAACAGCAGATCGGCTCCGTCCGCCAGCGATGTCAACGTCGCGCACACCTCCGTCCAGCACTGGATCGATAGCGCCGACACCTGGAGCCCGAACCTGATCAGATCTCGAATCCTCCAGAAGCTCCGAAAAAAACATGTCCAGAATCTGCGCTGTGCGGCCATGTACGCACGGGTGTCCGTGCCGTAAGCAACCGCCGCGAGCCCGGCCGATTCGACGAACGGAATCAAGTCGGGCGGGACGGCCATGCACACTTCGTGGCCCCTGCGCAGCAACTCACGGCCGACGGCGGCACAGGGCTCGATATCGCCTCGAGTCCCGTAGCTCGCCAACACAAATCTCATTGCGGATCTCAAACTTTCGGTTGTCGCGCCGCCCGGCGACGTATCGTTCCCGAACCGAGCCAAATGCCGACGACGCGGGTCGACGTACCCACGGCCGGCCACAGCCCCGGTGCCCACATCTCCGGTAGAGCCAGAGCCTAGACATGGCTCCGCGGCGACGGCAGGTTTCGGCGTCCGCCGCCCACATTGCCAACGGGTTCCGTGAGTCAGCGCAACTCGCTGAACTAGCACTGGGTGTCCGGTTATGCTGCGGTCGTCTGGGCCGAGGGCGTGGGCCGCCGCTTGCAATCCGACGATGCGCCAGGGAATCGAACAGTCATGACCGCGATGAAGTTTGTGCTGGCAAATTGGGGAACGCGTGGCGAGGTCGAGCCGTACCTAACGATCGGCCGTGAATTGGTTCGCCGCGGGCATGACGTGAGTATGGCGGGCGCTCCCGACATGGTCGATTGCGTCGAGTCA
>NZ_LZLL01000400.1:0-5121 GCF_001669335.1 Mycobacterium sp. 1245852.3
CCGCGGGCTCGCGGTTCTTCGAGCTGATCGGCGCGCCCATGACGTCGTTCTACGACTGGTATGCCGACCTGCCGGTCGCCTCGCCGCAGGTCTTCGGCGACCAGACCGACGTTCCCGAATCCGGGGACTGGTGGGACGCAGCGTATTTGATGATGTGGGGCTCCAACGTCCCGATCACCCGCACGCCCGATGCGCACTGGATGGCCGAGGCGCGCTACCGCGGCACCAAGGTGGTGACCGTGAGCCCGGACTACGCCGACAACACCAAGTTCGCCGACGAGTGGATGCCCTGTGCGGCCGGCACCGACGGTGCGCTGGCCATGGCGATGGGCCACGTCATCCTCTCGGAATGCTATGTGCAAAAGCAGGTTCCGTTCTTCACCGACTATTCCCGGCGCTACACCGACCTGCCGTTCCTGATCAAGCTCGAAGAGCGCGGCGACATGCTGGTGCCGGGAAAGAACCTCACGGCGGCCGATCTCGGGGAGGCAGTCGAGAACGCCGCGCTCAAGCCCGCGGTGCTCGACCAGATCACCGATTCGGTCGTCGTGCCGCACGGCTCGCTGGGATTCCGGTACGGCGAGTCGGGTGTCGGAAAATGGAACCTCGACCTGGGCGACCTGACGCCGGCGCTCAGCGTGCGAGACGCTAACGGGCGCAACGGCGATGACGACACCGCGCTCGTTCACCTGCCCAGCTTCGACACAGTCGACGGCGAGGGCACCACGGTGGCGCGCGGTGTCCCGGTGCGCCGGATCGGCAAGCACCTGGTGTGCACCGTCTTCGACCTGATGCTCGCCCAATATGGGGTGGCACGCCCCGGCCTGCCCGGCGAATGGCCCACCGGCTACGACGACGCCACCCAGCAGAACACCCCGGCGTGGCAGGAGGCGATCACCGGCGTGTCGGCCGCCCAGGCCATCCGGGTGGCAAGGGAATTCGCGCACAGCGCCGAGGAATCCGGCGGCCGCTCCATGATCATCATGGGTGGCGGCATCTGTCACTGGTTCCACAGCGACGCGATCTACCGCGCGGTGCTGGCGCTGCTGATGCTGACCGGGTCGATGGGCCGCAACGGCGGCGGCTGGGCCCACTACGTCGGCCAGGAAAAGGTGCGCCCGCTCACCGGATTCCAGACGATGGCGATGGCGACCGACTGGGTGCGGCCGCCGCGGCAGGTGCCCGGCGCCTCCTACTGGTACGCACACACCGACCAGTGGCGCTACGACGGATACGGCGCGGACAAGCTGGCCAGCCCGGTGGGGCGGGGCAGGTTCGCGGGCAAGCACACCATGGACCTGCTGGCGTCCGCGGTGGCGATGGGGTGGAGCCCGTATTACCCCCAGTTCGACCGGTCCAGCCTGGACGTCGCGGACGAGGCGCGCGCCGCCGATCGCGACGTCGCCGACTATGTCGCCGAACAATTGGGCCAGCGCAAGCTCAAGCTCGCCGTGACCGATCCGGACAACCCGGTGAATTGGCCACGGGTGCTTACGGTTTGGCGGGCCAACCTGATCGGCTCGTCGGGCAAGGGCGGCGAATACTTCCTGCGCCATCTGCTGGGCACCGATTCCAACGCCTCGGCGCTGCCGCCGGAGGACGGCGTGCGGCCCACCGGCGTGACGTGTGAGGGCGACATTCCCGAGGGCAAGCTCGACCTGATGATGTCGATCGACTTCCGGATGACCTCGACGACGCTGGTGTCCGACATCGTGCTGCCGGCGGCCACCTGGTACGAGAAGGCCGACATCTCCAGCACGGACATGCACCCCTACGTGCATGCGTTCAGCGCCGCGACCGATCCGCCGTGGGAAACCCGTTCGGACTTCGACGCTTTCGGTGCGATCGCGCGCGCCTTCAGTGCGATGGCCAAGGACCATCTGGGCACCCGCACCGACGTGGTGCTCAGCGCGCTGCAGCACGACACCCCGGACGCGATGGCCTATCCCGATGGCACCGAATGCGATTGGCTGCACTCGGGTGCGACGCCGGTGCCGGGCCGGACGATGGGCAAGCTCACCGTGGTGGAGCGCGACTACGGCGCCATCTACGACAAGTGGCGGACCCTGGGTCCGCTGGTGGACAAGTTCGGCCTGACCACCAAGGGCGTCACGGTGCACCCGTTCCGTGAGGTCGAGGAGCTGGCCGCCAAGTTCGGTGTGCTCAATTCCGGTGTGGCAGCGGGTCGTCCGGCCGTCACCACCGCGTCGCGGATGGCCGACGTGCTGCTGCTGCTGTCCGGCACGACCAACGGGCGGCTGGCGGTCGAGGGCTTCCACGAGCTGGAGAAGCGCACCGGTCAGCGGCTCGTGCATCTGGCCGAGGGCAGCGAGGACAAGCGCATCAGCTACGCCGATACCCAGGCCCGGCCCGTTCCGGTGGTCACCAGCCCGGAATGGTCGGGCAGCGAAACGGGTGGGCGTCGCTACGCGCCGTTCACCATCAACATCGAAAACCTCAAGCCGTTCCACACCCTGACCGGGCGGATGCACTTCTATCTGGCCCACGACTGGGTCGAGGAACTCGGCGAGCACCTGCCGGTGTTCCGCCCGCCGCTGGACATGGCGCGCCTGTTCGGCCAGCCAGAGCTGGGCCCGACGCCGGACGGCAACGGCGGCATCGGGCTCACGGTGCGCTACCTGACCCCGCACTCGAAGTGGTCGTTCCACTCCACCTATCAGGACAACCTCTACATGCTCTCGTTGTCCCGCGGTGGCCCGACGATGTGGATGAGCCCCGGCGATGCGGCGAAAATCAATGTGCGCGACAACGATTGGGTCGAGGCGGTGAACGTCAACGGCATCTACGTGTGCCGGGCAATCGTCTCGCACCGGATGCCCGACGGCGTGGTGTACGTCTACCACGTCCAGGAGCGCACGGTGGACACGCCGCGCTCCGAGACCAACAACAAGCGCGGCGGCAACCACAACGCGCTGACCCGGGTCCGCATCAAGCCCAGCCACCTGGCCGGCGGTTACGGACAGCACGCGTTCGCGTTCAACTACCTGGGTCCGACCGGCAACCAGCGCGACGAGGTCACGATCGTCCGTCGTCGTAGCCAAGAGGTGGTGTACTGACATGAAGGTCATGGCCCAGTTGGCGATGGTGATGAACCTCGACAAGTGCATCGGCTGTCACACCTGTTCGGTGACGTGCAAGCAGGCGTGGACCAACCGATCCGGCACCGAGTACGTGTGGTTCAACAACGTCGAAACCCGTCCCGGACAAGGCTATCCGCGCACCTACGAGGACCAGGAGCGCTGGCGCGGCGGCTGGATTCGCGACAAGAAGGGCCGGCTGCGGCTACGTGACGGCGGGCGGCTGCAAAAACTGCTGCGCATCTTCGCCAATCCGAAGCTGCCGGTCATCGGCGACTACTACGAGCCCTGGACCTACGACTACGAGAACCTGACCACCGCCCCGGCGGGTGACACCTTCCCGACGGCGGCGCCCCGAAGCCTGATCAGCGGTGAGCCGATGAAGGTTTCGTGGGGACCGAACTGGGACGACAACCTGGCCGGGTCGCCGGAGATCCTGGCCGGGGACCCGATCCTGAAAAAGGTCAGCGAAGAGGTCAAGCTCTCGCTCGAAGAAACCTTCATGTTCTACCTGCCCCGGATCTGCGAGCACTGCCTCAACCCGTCCTGCGTGGCGTCGTGCCCCTCGGGTGCGATGTACAAGCGCAGCGAGGACGGCATCGTGCTGGTCGACCAGGACCGATGTCGCGGCTGGCGGATGTGTGTGTCCGGATGTCCCTACAAGAAGGTCTATTTCAACCACAAGACGGGTAAGGCCGAGAAGTGCACGCTCTGTTACCCGCGGATGGAGGTCGGGTTGCCGACCATCTGCTCGGAGACCTGTGTGGGGCGGCTGCGCTACCTGGGCGTGGTCCTCTATGACGTCGACCGGGTGCTGGAAGCCGCGTCGGTGGAAAAGGACACCGATCTCTATCCGGCGCAGTGCGAGATCCTGCTCGACCCGCATGACCCGGACGTCATCGCCGGCGCGCGCGCCGAGGGGATCCCGGACGGGTGGATCGAGGCCGCCCAGCGTTCCCCGGTCTACGCGCTGATCCACACCTACAAGGTGGCGCTGCCGCTGCACCCGGAATACCGGACCATGCCGATGGTTTGGTACATCCCGCCGCTCTCGCCGGTGGTCGACGCGGTCAGCCGCGACGGCCACGACGGGGAAGACCTCGGCAACCTGTTCGGTGCGCTGGACGCGCTGCGCATCCCGATGCAGTACCTGGCCGAACTGTTCACCGCCGGCGACACCGCCGTGGTCGAAGGCGTGTTGCGCCGGCTGGCGGCGATGCGCTCCTACATGCGCGACATCAACCTCGGGCGCGAAACCCAACCGCACATCCCGCATTCGGTCGGCCTGACCGAAGAAGAGATCTACGAGATGTACCGGCTGCTGGCCATCGCGAAATACGAAGAGCGCTATGTGATTCCGACCGCGTTCGCGCCGCAGGCCCGCGATCTCGAGGAGATGGCGGGCTGCTCGTTGACCGGCGACGGCGGGCCGGGCATGTACGAGTCCGATCCGGTGCCGGTGTCCGTGGAGACCTTCCACACCCTCAAGCAGCGCGGCTCTCCTGAACAAGACCCCGGCAACGGACGGCGGTCGACGCGGGTGAACCTGCTCAACTGGGACGGCGGCCAGGTGCCCGCCGGCATGTTCCCCGAAGGGCGGCAGCGATGAAGCTGCTTTCGGCGCTGCGCGAGCGTTCCACCACCCGGGCGATGCAGGATCGCCTGGTGTGGCAGGCGGCCTCCCTGCTGCTGGCCTACCCTGACGACGGGTTGGCCGGGCGCCTGGACACCGTCGAGGAGCTGCTGAGCCATGTCAGCGGTCCGCCGGCGGCGCTGCTGGGGCGGACGGTCGCGGCGCTGCGTGCGGTCGAGCCGATGACCGCGGCGATGGACTACGTCGCGACGTTCGACATGCGCCGGCGCGCCACCATGTACCTGACCTACTGGACCGCGGGCGATACCCGCAACCGCGGCCGGGAGATGCTGGCGTTCGCCACCGCCTACCGCGAGGCGGGGGTGCAGCCGCCGGGCGGTGAGGCGCCCGATCATCTGGCCGTGGTGCTCGAATTCGCCGCCACCGTCG
>NZ_LZLL01000401.1:0-7728 GCF_001669335.1 Mycobacterium sp. 1245852.3
CAAGGTCTACGAAGCATCCAGCACCTTCCGCCATGAGAAGAACGAGGTCCCCCTCCTTGAGCCAACTGTCGCCGACCTGCCCCGATAGCGGCGCCGGCCAGCTTCCCGCCTCCACCCGGGCCCACGCGGCGGAGGCGGTGAGCAGCGGGCGCAGCGTCAATTTGCGGTCCGCGGCCAGCTCCCTGGGCGACGGTGCGGATGCGGCCTTAGACTTTGCGTTCATGAGCAGCCAGTGGCAGTTGCTCGAACGCCCGCGGGAGCAGGCGACGATCCGCTGCGCGCTCACCGGCGACGGACAGCGTGGGGTTGTGCTCATCGGTCCCGCCGGCGTCGGTAAGACGACGCTCGCCCGCACCGTGGCCGCCACATTGCCGTCCGCAGTGCACTGGGCGGCGTGCACCGAGTCGTCCCAAACCATCCCGCTGGGCGCGTTCCTGCAGTGGGTGGGTTCCTCGGGCGCGCGCGACCCGATCGCGTTGCTGGCCGCGGCGCGCGAAAATCTGTTGGCCGGCGCCGAGCCGGTGGTCGGCGTCGACGACGCGCATTTGCTCGATCAGCTCTCGGCCACGCTGCTGCACCACATCGCCGCCGAACGCGCCGGGCGCATCGTGGCCACGGTCCGGAGCGGCGAAGCCGTACCCGATGCGGTCACCTCACTCTGGAAAGACGGCTACCTGCAGCGGTTCGACCTAGAGCCGCTGTCGAAGGACCAGAGCATCGCGTTGGTCGAATCGGTGCTGGGCGGCACGTTGGAAGGCCTGTCCGCCGATGTCATGTGGACGGCCTCCGGGGGCAATCCACTGTTCTTGCGGCACATGGTCGAAGGGGCGGTCGAAGCGCGCACCCTGACCGAGGTCGACGGTGTCTGGCAGCTGCGCGGGCCCACCGCCGTCTCGTCCGGCCTGGCCGAACTGCTGGAGAACCGACTTGATCGTGCCGGTGCCGATGCGCTGGGCGCGCTGAAATATCTCGCGTTGTGCGAGCCGCTGGACCTCGACGCGCTCGTCGAGTTGGCCGGTGAAGACGCCGTGGACGCCGCCGAGCTGCAGGGGCTCGTCCGCATTGTGCGCGACGGTCCCGTCCTCAACGCGCGCATCAGCCATCCGCTGTACGGGGATGTGGTGCGCAAGCGCACGGGTACCGCGTCTGCGCGACGGCTGCGCGGGCGCCTCGTGTCGGTGCTGTCCGGCCGCGAGATCACCTCTGCGGCCGACCGGATCCGCCTGGCACAACTGTCCGTCGACAGCGACCAGGTCGCCGATAACGGCCTGCTGGTCGCCGCCGCACGGGACGCTGTCTTTTTGGCCAACCTGCCGCTCGGGGAACGCTTGGCGCGCAGTGCAGTTGAGCACGGCGACGGGCTTCGCGCCGCCGAATTGCTCTCCCGCGCGGTGCTGTGGCAGGGGCGGCCGGCCGAAGCCGACGCGATCCTGGCGCAGTTCGAACCCGACGGCCTCGACGAGCTGCAGCTGGTTCGGTGGGGTATCCCGCGGGTGTCCACACTGTTTTGGTCGATGGGCGAAGTGGCACACGCCCAGGACATCCTGGCCGTGATGCGACAGCGGGTCACCCACCCCGCCCTGCGCCTTGTCGTGGAAGCCACTGGGGCGGCGATGGCGGTGCACCAGAACAAGATTGAGGAGGGCATCGCGGCCGCGGAGGCCGTCCTGGCCGATCCCACTGCGCCCGAGCAGGCCGTCGACTTCGCCGCGTTCGCCGCTGGCCTCGCCATGCCCGTCGCCGGGCGCGGCGCCAACTTCGAGCCGATCGCCGCACGGTGTCGCGCGGAACAGAAGCCCACCGACGGGATGATCCGTTGGATGATCCGGTACGGCGACATCCTGGCACTGGCGCACACCGGCCAACTGGATCTCGCCGATCAGCGGGTGGCCGACTACAGCAGGTTTTCCTCTCAGGGACAGTTCGTCGGTTGGGCGATCGCAAAAATCATGGCCGGCGTCGTCGCCGTCTACCGAGGAGAATTTCCTTCGGCCATCGCCTCATTCGAGCAGTCGCTCGCCGCGCTCAACGCCGAGAATTCCTTGCCGTGGCGGTTGCCGTGCCGGCTGCTGCTGGCCCGGGCGTATGCCGCGCTGGGCCGAACGGCCGAAGCCGAGCGGGTGCTCGCCGACGCCAACGAACACGCCGGCCCGCACCTCGCCTTGCACGAGCCGATGGCCATCATCGCCAAGTCGTGGCTCGCTGCCGCCCGCGGCGGTGAACGCACCGGAGTCGACCTGGCGCGTGCCGCCGCCGACACCGCCCATCGCGCAGGCCAATACGCGATCGAAGCCGAGGCCCTGCACCACGCGGCCCGCTTCGGGGACCGCACAGTCGCGGCTCGCCTGGGAGCGCTGGCCAAACAGGTCGACGGCACTCCGGCCCCGCTCTATGCCCGCCACGCGGCGGCGCTGGCCGGCTCCGATCCGCGCGCCCTGGACACGGTGAGCATCGACTTCGAGAACGCAGGTCTGCTGCTCTCGGCGGCGGACGCCGCCGCCCAAGCCGTCGTGCTCTATGACCGCGCCGGCCATAACCGACACACCACCGAAATAGCTGCGCGGGCACTGCGACTCGCCGGGGTGTGCGGCGGCGCCACCACGCCGGCGATCCGGGCCGCGGCCCGGCCCCTTCCGATCAGCTCCCGCGAACGTGAGATCGCCGCCCTGATCGCCGAAGGCCTGTCCAACCGCGAGATCGCCGACAAGCTGACTGTGTCCGTGCGTACCGTCGAAGGGCACATCTACCGGGCCTGCATCAAACTCGACGTCTCCGACCGCGACGAGCTGGCGGCCATCGTCGCGTGCAATAAGATCGGCTGACCGGGTTGGTTGCGGCGACACTACTCCAGCTCGCTGGTCGGCGCCGAGGCGTCATCGAGTAGTAGCCGGGCCTCAAGGGGCGCGGTCCCGCTCGCGCAGCTAGCCCGACCGCGCGGCGAGTCCCCGGTGTCAGGGACTCAATGGCGGCGGCTGCCCGTGAATTACGTTCGCGCGCCTAGTGTTTCGTATATCGCAGCCGCCGCCGGCCGAAACGAGGGGCGCCCTGCGAACACCCGGCCGCCGCTCCCGGATGTCTGATCGGCACCGCACAACCCCGTTTTCACATCGGGTAGTCGGCTACGCGTGTCCACAACACCGGTGGCTACCTAAGTTTCCTCATACACCAAATCCACGGGTACGAATCCAGCCCAGGGAGACGAAATGCTATTCAATCCAGCAACAGTGGCGCCCCACCGCGACGCGCCTACCCTCGCGGCGCCCGTATGGGCCGACCGCGCATCCGCTTGCCCAGTGCCGTCGTATCCACCTGTTGTGGGGGATAAGGTGACGGCGACGCCGGGCGCCGGGGGAGCATCGAACACCAACTCCGCTTCCCCGGCGCCCGTTCTCACCAGCGCGCCCGAGGCGATGTCCGCCTTCGGGATTTCCGATGTCGCGTCGCAGGCCACTGCGCGCCGGCATCGCTGGATCATCTCGCTCAGGCATCGGTTGTCGCAGCGCTCAGACGCCCCGCGCCGATCCTATCCACCACGGCGCCCCGCCTACCTCGAGCGCGCCGCAATGGCTCGCGCAATGGAACGACTGTGAACGGCCTAACGGTCGCCGGTGAGGGCGTTTTCCTGGTCATGGTCAGCATCGGCACCTACCACCTCTCCACATGGCTGGAGCGGTGGGACTACAAGCGCCACCGCGAGGACTGAGGCGGCCCCCTCACTGGGCCGCAACCCAGAAATCTGTTTCAGGATGATGACTTTCGATCGGTCCGCGGTACTGATCGTCGATGACGCTTTGGAGATGAGGCGACCGGTACTTTCTCAATCCGCGCGATTCGAGTAGTCCGCTACGCATGTTCCCCAACAAGAGCCGGCGTAGACCTAATCGCATCGACCCCGGGATTGCTCTCCCGACGATAAAACCTTCAACAACCTCAAAGAACGGAAAAGCGCAATGTCCAAATTGTCTCCAGGAACCTCGCAGGATCCTTTCGTCGCCTACGCCGACTGCATCCTCGAGGGAGGTACGCTTGCGTGGCGAAACAACAACCCGGGAAATCTGCTGCCGGGGAAACTCCCCTACAAGAACGCGATTGGCATCGATAAGCGTGGGCTTGCGATCTTTCCCGACTACAGCTCAGGATGGACGGCGCTGCACGACGTGCTGCGGTCCAATCTCTATGGCAGCCTTAGCATCACCGACGCAATGAAGAAGTACACCCCGGCCAGCGACCCCCGCAACGATCCCGTCGCGTACGCCGCCCGGATTCACCAGCTGACCGGCCTCGACACCACCCGGCTCGTCAAATCGTTGAGCGATGACGAACTCCAGAAAATGATGGGCGCCATCAAACAGGTGGAGGGCTTCACCGTGGGCACGATTCACCGCCCGACGGACTCCAACCTGACACCTCAACTGCGGGACCTCCTCGGCCTGACCAGCTCTTCAGACGCCTCGGCCCCCTCGGACACGTCGGGCGACTCGAACACCGTAGCAGCCTCGGACGGCTCCGAAACATCCAGTGCTACAGACAGTTCCGACGCCTCGGACGCCTCAGACAGTTCCGACAGTTCCGATACCTCGGACAGCTCGGACACGTCGGGCAATTCCGACAGCTCCAGCTCGCCGGATAGCACGGACAACACGGACGGTTCCGAAACGACCGACACCACAGACAATTCCGACACCTCCGATACCTCCGATACCTCCGATACCTCCGACACGTCGGACAGCTCGGACACGTCGGACAGCTCCGACAGCTCCGACAGCTCGGATGACTCCGGCTCGTCTGCAACACCGGAGCCGGAGCTCGCCGGCGCCGACAGCTAGGCCGGCCGAATGGGTGTGTGCACCCAGACGGTTAGGCCGCGGGTGCATCGTCCACCGGTAGGAGATCCGGTATCCCGCAGTGCCGGGTACCGGATCACCGGTCCGGACGGACCTCCCCGAAACCGAATACCTCGCCATAGACCCAGCGGCAGAACAACTGTCGCGCCCGAATCCGCGATCGAGGCATTGATATGACCGTACCTTGGGTCGTCGACCAGAACGACGACAACAGCGCCGACACCGACGCCGATACCAACATCGACGACAGCACCGATACTTCGGGGGACACCGATAGCAGCACAGACACCGGTGGTGACGTCATCGGCGACTCCCCCAGCGATACAGCTCCGGACGCCGACGCACCCAGCGACTCGGGAATCGACCCCCTCGAAGCGCCGGAACCCGAGCCACAGAAGTCCGGTACGACAGGCCCCGACACCGGCGCCGACACCACCGCGAGGGACTCCTCGACAGGAGCGGACGCGCCGTCGGCTGACCCAGGGCCGCCCTACCTGATCGTCGACCAGTATTCCGGCGACAGCGGAATGAACCCGCCCTGGAGCGCGCTGGTTGCCCAACCGCAGTTCTACGGCGCCATCATCAAGGCGTGGGAAGGCAATGCCTTCAACGACGGCGGATGGTTTGCGCAGAACTGGCCGGCGGTCAAAGATGCCGGCGGATCACGTTACGGCAGTAGCTGGTTCCGTGGCGCCTACCTGTTCCTCAAATTCGATACGGCCGGTGCCGATCAAGCCGCGGCGTACCTGCAGGCGGTCGACGCCGCCGGTGGGTGGGACCACGGTGACATCATGCCGATCATCGACGTCGAATTGGGCGGCGCGGCGAACACCAACCACCGTGCCAGCGCGCAGCAGGTAATCGACTGCGTCAGTGCCTGCGCACAGCAGCTCAAGTCCGAACTCGGAAGTCGCGTCATGCTTTACGGACGCGGCGCGATGCGCGACCTCGGCATCACCGACAAGATGGGCTGCGATGTGGCCTGGAACCCCAGCTACACCCCACAGATGGTCCGCCACGGCCTCGAGGCCTTCCAGCTCGACGAGATCGTCCTATGGCAGTACTGCGGCGACAACACGTCCTACATTGCCGGCTATCCGCACACCGTTGCGGGCTTCAACAAGATCGACATCAGCGTGTTCGTCAAGGGCGCCGCACGGCCCACACTCGACGATCTCCGAAACGCCGTTCTCAAGTAGTACGGCTGTAAGCTACTGAAATCCCCAGGAGCACACCATGACACACCGAGCAGTCATCGTCGGAGTCAATGACTACACCGCCCAGACGAGCCTGCCGCCCGGCTGGTCGGTGAGCAATCTCAACCGCTCGCTCGACGACGCCGACGCGATGAACACGCTCTTGAGCCAGAGTTTCAATGCCACGGTCATCGCGTCATTGACGGACGGCGCCGCCACGCGTGACGCCATCTACGCCGCGATCAGGAACCTGCTCGCGCAGAGTGACGCTGGGGATGTGGCGACGTTTTTCTTCTCCGGCCATGGGGGCCGGCTACCGGCCGATGACTCAAACCCGCAGCGCTACTACGAATGTTTCATTCCCGCGAGCGGTGCCCCGATCACCGACCTCGATCTGCATGCGTTGGCCGACTCGCTGCAGCCATCCTTCGTCAACTTCACCGTGATCCTCGACAGCTGCAATTCCGGCGGCATCCATGAGGGCACGCCCGACGAGCCGGTGAAGTCGGCGACCTACTCCGCCGATGTCGTGCGGTCCTGCGTCAGCACGATGTCCACGATCGTGCCCTGCGGCGTCCTCATCGACCCGGGGAGCACCGCATTCGACGGCAACGTTTCCCACGTCGTCGGCCAAGGCAATGGCGTGGTTTGCAGTGTCGACGACAACAAGGCTCTCGTCGCCGGGTCGAAATCGTGCGTGGTGGCGGCATGCCGATACGACGAGTCGGCGTGGGAGGCCGATACCCACAGCGCGCTCACCCAGGCATTGGTCAACGTCGTCGCGGCGTCGGGCGCCGACATCAGCTATCTCGATCTGATCGACAAACTTCGCGACGAGGTACAGAACCAGCTCGGCAGGTCGCAGACACCAACGCTGTTGGGCCAGCAGAACCGCATGGACGAGAACTTCCTCGCCGGCTGGAACACCTCCAAACCCGAGCAGTTCGATTACGCTGCCACCTGATGCCCGCCGAGCGGGGCGCGGATCACTGGGGTGTCATCTTGAGGCGTTCGCATTGGTCCACCCGCGCCCCGGATTGATACTGTGGGCCACAAGGACTCTGGGCATGCGTTTGATCGGCAGATCAGGAACCGCCCGCGTTGTCCTGCGCGGCGGGGTCTGAACCCGAGGCCGTGACCGAACCATCCGCGGAGGTGCTTTGCGGTCCGACAGCCGTCGGCGGCTGCACGAGATCGGGCGCGTCCGCCGGCGGGAGGACCGGCAGGTGGCTGCACAACAGCGCGACCACTTGCATGCCCGGTCGCGAATAGGTCCACGTCCCATCGGACGTGGTGCTCGAGGCACCCGCCAGCGAGAACGGACCGACAAAGCCATTGCCGCTCAACGACGCTTGGTCCTGGCCACTCCATTGCACCGAGATGTTGAGGTCTTTGACCACGACGATCGCGATCGGCAGCCCATATGTCAGCGCGGCGTCACCCTGGGTGACCGCTGCGTTCGGCGCCGGCAACAGCCCGCCCTTCGGCATGCCAGGCACGTACCAGTTGGGGTCGGCCAAGAAGACCCCGTCCCAGGTCGACACCCCTGCCGCCGCGAAGCCGATGGTCGCGGACATGTATTTGAAAGACACCGAGATGCTCGAGGTGGGTGGCGGGGACACACTCGCAACGGTTGGCGAGAAGGTGACGGATGTCTTCGTGCACGCGTTCGCAACCGGGAACTCCAA
>NZ_LZLL01000402.1:0-11090 GCF_001669335.1 Mycobacterium sp. 1245852.3
CCCTCGGACGCGAGGCGGTGGTCGGGGTAGTCGCCGTCGGCGATCCAGCGCAACCCGTGCACGATGCCGGGCAGCTGGTATTGCTCGGGCATGTGGTCCAACAGGTGCCAACGCAAGTAACTGCCGTCGTCATCGGCCGGTGCCGAGGCGGTGAGGCTGAATATGCCTGCCCTGACCCGCATCACGTGGAGCCTCCGGCGGGCGGATGCAGTTCGACCGACAGTTTGGCGGGCCCGCTCATCCCTGCATGTACCCTCCGGCGTCGACGGGGATCGATTGGCCCGTGATGGTGCGGCTGTCGTCGCTGGCGAGGAACAACGCCAGGTTGGCGACGTCGTCGGGGGAGGAGATGTCCTGCAAGGCAACACCTTTGAGTTGCTTCGCGCGAACCGTGTCGACGTCGACGCCTTGCTCGGTCGCGGTGCGTTGCAACCAGTTGCGCCACAGCTCGGTGTCGATGGCCCCGGGGACGATGCAATTGCACCGGATGCCGTGCGGGCCGACCTCGAGCGCGACGGCCTTGGTGAACGCGCGCAGGGACGCCTTGGCGGTGACATAGTGCGTTTTGCGGGCCATGCCGGAATAACTGACCGTGGACGAGAAGTTCAGGATCGCGCCGCTGCGGCGCTGCAGCATCGAGCGGTTGAGGACCTCGCGGGTGCACAGCATCGCGGCGGTGACGTCGATGGCGAAGGTGGCGTTCCAGTTGTCCAGCGTCTGCTCCCAGATCCAGCGGTCCTGGCCGGGCGCGGCGGCGTTGTTGCACAGGATGTCGACGTGGCCGAACTCGTCGACCGCCCGCGCCACCATGGCCGCGACGTCATTCTCATCGGTCACGTCGGCGCGCATGGCGATGGCACCGGGGCCGGCCGCACGGGCGGCGGCGTGGACCAGCTCTTCACGTCGGGCGGCCAGCAATACCTTGGCGCCCTCACGGACGAACAGCGAGCCCAGCACCGGGCCCAGGCCGGTGCTGGCGCCAGTGACGATCGCGACCTTGCCGTCGAGCCGGCCGGTCATTGCGTGGACTTAGCAAGCGGATTCATGCCGCGGCAGATTCTAGCGCCCACATGATTCAGCAGGTCGCCGTCGCGATGAACATGCCGACGGCGGCGACCACGAGCACCAGATCGATCAGCATCGCGTAATGACGGGGATGGGCCCGGCGCACGATGGAACGCGTGACGAAGGGGCCGATCATCAACGCGGCGCCGATGACCAGTCCACGGGCTACGACGGCGAGGTTGAGCGCACCCAACTGACCGAAGGTGCTGATCTTGCCGGCGTAGAGCACCAGGGCGCTGGCGGCCTCGGACCCGAGAAAGGCGCCGCCGGTGAGCCCGTACCCGGTGAAGATGGGAACGCTCAGCGGCCCCGTGGACAGGACCATACCGGTGAGGAAGCCGACGACCGCGCCGGCGATGGCCAGGTGGCGCAGCCGCACCCGCCATTGCCGAGCCGCCGCGACCCTGCGCACCGGAATCATCGCGAGGAAAAACACGCCGAGCAGGCCGTCGACCACCGCCTGCGGGATGCTCAGCAAGGTGTTGGCGCCGAGCACGGCGGCCGGAGTTCCCGGCAACGCATAGGCGAGCACCGGTCGCCATCGAATCTGCCGCCACCAGGCGGCAACTCGGGCGACGTTGGCCATGACCGCCGCAATGCCCATGACGGGCACGGCGATTCGCGGGCCGTACATCATGACCAGCGCGGGCAGCAGCACCAGCGACGATCCGGTGCCTACCAGTCCACCGAGCGCACCGGCGCCCAGGGCGATGAGAAAGAGAACGCAAAGAGCCAGCATGAAAGGACCTTCTCGGCGGCGCGCGGCGCACCGGCCGGGGTCCTCCAGGCTTTTGTCCGTTCAGATGACCGCGTCCCGTCCGGGGGCGCGGTGGCGCCGCTCGGACCAGGCACTCGAAAGTCGGAACCCTAGGCGCTATCGACCACAGGCTACCAAAGATCAACGCCCGCAGCGTCCGTCGGAGGTGAGGCCGCTCGGGTGAACGAGTATTCCGGCCATTAGGTGTTTCTCAATTCCGCTAGCGCCCCTGCTAGCGCTTTCCAGAACCGCCCTATGGTCGGTCGGCGCACGACCAATGGCAGCTACGCGTCGCCGCGTTCCACCGGGTGGCCGGGATCCGAGCTCCACTCCGACCACGACCCCGGATACAACGCAGCCTCCCGCCCTGCCGCGGCCAGCGCGGCGATGGTGACCGCCGCGGTGACGCCCGACCCGCAGTAAGCGGCCACCGCGTCGTGACGCTCGATCGCGCGATCGGACAACAGTTGTGCGAGTGCGTCGTCGTCGAGGAAAGTGCCATCGGCGGCGAGGACCGACGTGCTGGGCAGATTCTTCGCGCCGGGAATGTGGCCGGCGACCGGATCGAGGGGCTCCACGTCGCCGCGGTAGCGCTCCGGTGCGCGCGCATCAAGCAGCGTCACGGTGCCTTCGGCCACCCGCTCGGCCGTCAGCGTGGGGCGGCTTCCGGCATACAGATCATCTTGCGGCACAGCCACATTCCCGGGCGCCGGATCGACCGGCCCGGTCTCGAGGCCTTGCCCGGCCGAGCGCCACGCGGCCAAGCCGCCGTCCAGAATGCGGACGTTGTCGAGGCCGGCCGCGGTGAGCACCCACCAGGCCCGCGCGGAACCGGCGCGATTCCAGTCGTCGTACACCACCACCAGGCCGCCCTGCCGGATTCCCCAGCGGCGCGCGGCGGCCTCCAGGGCACGACCCGACGGCAACGGGTGACGGCCGCGGCCGGACACCGTGTGGTCGCTTAGGTCGTCGTCGAGCGACACGTACACCGCGCCCGGAATGTGCCCGTCCAGGTAGGCCGCCCGCCCGTCGGGAGCGTCGACCCGCCAGCGCACGTCCAGGATGGTCACCGGGTCGCCTGCTGAAATGATGTCCGCCAACTCGGCGGCGGTGATCAATACCTGAGTGCGTGCTCTCACCGGATCCTCCTCATCGGTCTCCAGCGAGCCTAGCCAGCACCCCGGGCATACCGGGGGACCTGGGCGGCCTCCGACTTCTGACCGCTACGCGGTCTGTTCGGAACGACCGGGCGGGTCGTCGAAGGCCGGCGCCCCGAGCGACGCCAGCATGCCGGCCGCGGCGCGGTGCCAGGTGAAGTCCTCGGCGCGGCGTCGCGCGGAGATGCGTCGCTCCCGCTCGGGCCGACTGGCGATGGCGCTGACCGCTTTTGCGATGGCGGCCGGGTCATTGTCGGCCGACGCCCCGCTGTCCGGCGTGATGATCTCCGTAAGCGCTGACGTTCGGGAAACCACGGCGGGCGTTCCGCACGCCAGCGACTCCAACGCGGCCAGCCCGAACGTCTCGTGCGGCCCCGGTGCCAGCGTCACATCGGCCGAGGCCAACAACTGCGCCACCGCGTTGCGATCGGAGACGAAGCCGGTGAAGTCGATCGGCAGGCGCGCGGCCTGTCGCTCCAGCCTGGACCGCAACGGACCCTCGCCGACGACCACCAGCCGCGCGTCGATACCGGCGTGGCGCAGCGCACCGAGTGCATCGATGCTGCGGTCGACCCGCTTTTCCACCGACAGCCGCCCGCAGTGCACCAGCAGCAGCTGCGTCGGTGCGGCCCACCGTTCGCGCACCAGATAGGAGTGGTGGCGCGGATGAAACGTCTGCAGGTCCACACCGAGCGGGACGGTAACGGTGTTGTCGGCGCCGATCCGGTCGAATTCCTCGCGGGCGAAACCGGTGGTGCACACCACGGTGTCGTAGTTCGCCGCGGTGCGCGCGTTGGCGATGTCGGCGAACTTCTGCGCGGCCCTCCGCGGAAGAACCTGTCCGACAAGGCGATCCAAGCGCTCATGAGAGATCATCACCGTCGTGGCGCCGTGATCGCGTCCCCACCGGCCGAGCGACCGCAGGGTGAGGCGGTCCGAAACCTCCAATGCGTCGGGTCGCAGGGCTGCCAGTAGCGCCTTCACCCGTCCCGGCAGCACCGCCCGATAGCCGCCGGTGAAAGGAATCAGGCGGGCCGGCAACGTGATTCGCACCACGCCGGTGTACAGCTGGGCGCGCTCGGCGCATTGACCGGGAACGATCAAGAACACCTCGTGGCCGCTGGCGCAATATTCCGCGCCCAACCGGTCGATCGCGGTGCGGAGGCCGCCGGAGCGAGGGCCATAGAAATTGGCGACCTGTACAACGCGCATAACGTGAGGACACGCGGTGCGCGTGTGCACTCATCAATGCTGGACCGACGGGTGCCTGAACACTGCGTGAACTTCGCTTGCACGGTAGTCCGCGTCGTCCGCAATCGGCATGCTGACGGCCGCGTTCGGGTGTCAGTCGCCTTTAGGGCCTTCGGCTTTGCTGATCCGCTCGGCGAGGTCGGCGCCCGACAGCTGTGCGTCGAGGAACGGACCGGACCGGGGCAAGCTCAGATGCAGCTGTGATGCCCCGCTGATCGCCACGGTGCCGCGATCGAGAGTGAAGTCGAGGATGTGGCCGCCGGCGCTGCGTTCGTTGTTGAGGAAGTGCAGGTGGTAGCCGGCCACGGAGATGCCCTGTTCGAAGTCGGGAGTGCGGAATCCGACCACGGTGCCCGACACGTCGGTGAAGACGGTCTCGGACTGCTCTTCGGTGGCCTGGGTCAACGGGGGATAGGGCGGCTGCTGCGCCATCACGGTGCGGGTGTGCAGTTCGCGGAACTGCCCGTCGACCCGGATGGCGTAGATCAGGTTGGGGCTTTTGATCTGGCGGTCGATCGCGCTCGTTAAATCCGTTCGGCGGGTGAGGGTTTGGATCGCGATCTCGAAGTCGGTGTGAAACCTGGTGACCGCCGCGAACGGTGTGCGGTCGGTCGCCGCCGCCCGGCTCGCGGATCCGTCCGCACGCAGCCGATAGCACACCCCGTCCAGCACCACCATCTCGCCGTCGAGATGGTTGAAGGTGCCCAGGCCGAAGTCACCGTGCCGCAGCAGATCGGCCACGGTGACGTCGCCGTCGTATACACCCTCGAGCAATGCGCTGATCGTGGAGAACTGATAGACCTCGTTGTCGGCGTCTTGATGCGCGAGAAGCCCTGTCGCCCAGTTGCGGAATCGCTCGTACGCGCCGGAATGCTTGTCCATGATCCCTACTCGAACGGGTCGTCGTGTAATTGTTCGGCCAGGTCGACGTTGTGGCTGTAATCCACCGGAACGTCGATCAGCGAGGGTCCGTCCTCGGCCAACGCCTGGCGTAACGTGGCGCTGAACTCGTCCAGGCTGGTCACCCGATACCCATTGGCGCCGAAAGCCGCTGCGTAGGAAACGATGTCGTAGTCGCCGAGCTGGATCCCGGACTTGCGGCCGTATTTGAGGGCTTCCTGAAAGCCCACCATGTCGTAGGTGTTGTCGCGAAAGACGATGTGAGTGAACGACAAACCCAGCCGGGTTGCGGTCTCGAGCTCCTGGCTGGAGTACAGAAACCCGCCGTCCCCGGAGACGGACACGACCGGCGTACCGGGCCGCGCCAGGCATGCGGCCATCGCCCAGGGCAGAGCAACCCCAAGGGTCTGCTGCCCATTGGAGAACAGCAGTCGGCGCGGCTCGTATACGCGGAAGTGGCGGGCCATGTAGATGTAGACCGAGCCGATGTCGCAGGCGATGGTGGCGTCGTCGCCCAGTTCCTCGCGCAGCCGCAGCACAACGGCGACCGGATTGAGGGCGGCCCCCTCCGGTTTTCGAGAGCCCGCAGTGATATCGATGTGCGACAAGCGTTTTCGCAGCACGCTGATCTCGTCTTGATATTCGTTCGCGAGGGTGAGGTCGGTGAGTGTGTCCGTCAAGGCGGCGAGAGTGGCAGCGATGTCGCCCAGCAACTCGTTCGTCGGCTGATAGTTGTTGTCGATCCCGGCCGGAATCGAGTCGATGTGCACCACGGTGCGGTCGACGTCGCTGTTCCACAGTCCCGGGTCATATTCGACGGCGTCGTAGCCGACAGTGACCAGGACGTCGGCTTGACCGACGATGACATCGCCGGGCTGGTTGCGGAACAGGCCGACCCGGCCCAAGAAGTTGTCTTCCAGCGATCGTGACACCACCCCGGCGGCCTGAAACGTCTCCACCACCGGCAGACCCGTGGTGGCGATCAGGGCGCGCAGCGCCAGGCAGCTGTCCGGATCGGCGCCGCGGCTACCGACGAGCAGCGCGGGGCGGCGCGCGGCCCGGATCACCTCGGTGGCCCTGCGGATAGCGGACGCCGGGGCCGCCGCCAACTCGGGGATCGGAAGGCGGCGGGTGATGCCCGCTGTGGTGGGTGCGGCCAACACGTCGGCGGGCAGCACGACGGCGGCCGCTCCGCGCGGCTCGGCGACCGCGGCGCGAAAGGCGGTGACGGTGGCCTCGGCGACATCGTTGGGGTCGTTGACCTCTCCGGTGAACTTGGTCACCGTCTTGAGCAATGCGGCGGCGTCCATCGACTGATGCGTCCGCTTGAGCCGGTCCTCCCGGCGCACCGCGCCGCATAGCGCGACCACCGAGTCCTGTTCGGTGTTGGCGGTCAGCAAACCGGTGGCCAGGTTGGCGGTGCCGGGCCCGGACGTCACCAGTACGACGCCAGGGATGCCGGTGAGCCGCCCGGTCGCCGCGGCCATGAACGCCGCGTTTTGTTCATGGCGGCACACCACGAGCTGCGTTCCACCGTCCACCAGGGCGTCGTACACGGCGTCGATCTTGGCGCCGGGCACACCGAATACGTACTGCACGCCCTGCGCCGATAAGACGTCGACGATCTTCTGGGCGCTGCGCACGGGCTCACCCTGTTCTGTGGACGCCATGTTGCCCAGTCTGGCCGCTGGCGCCGCTATGCGCTCGTCGGCGGCCCGAACCAACGCTGCAGCGCCGCGCGCAGGGCCGCCTCGTCGGCCGGCCCGAATTCGTCGGCGGCCCATGCGACATAGCCGTCCGGCCGGATCAGCAGCGCCGCGGCGGGCCGCTCGGCGATGCTCGCGGTGACCGTGTCGACACGATCGGTCCAGCCACTTGCCGTGTCCGCGACGGCGCCGTCGAGGTCGAGCAGCACCGGGCGGCCATCGTGCAGCAGCTCGGCCACGCGCCGGCCGTCGTCGAGCCTTAGGTCCGGCACGAGCCAACCCGACAGTCTATGGTCGTCACCCACGTCGTACCGAACATCGTTGCCGGCCAGCAGCTTCGCCATGTGCCGGGCGACGTCGGGAATGGCGAACAGCTCGCCCATGAGCGTTCGTAGCGCAGTGACTTCGGGCCCCGGCGCCATGAGAGCGGTCTGCGACATCGAGTGCATCATGACGCGCTGACCCACGGGGTGGCGCTCGGACTGGTAGGTGTCGAGCAGTCCGGCCGGCGCCGTTCCCATGAGCTCGGCCGCCAGCTTCCAGCCCAGGTTCATCGCGTCCTGCAGGCCAAGGTTCAGGCCCGGCCCGCCCATGGCGCTGTGCACATGGGCGGCGTCGCCGAGCAGCAGAACGCGCTTGTCGCGGTAGCGCTCCGCGTGGCGTGTGTTCTGCCCGTTGATCCGGCGCAGCGCGTGGGGCCCCGGGCCTTTCGGTTCCTCGAACGGCAAATCCACGGCGAGGACGCGGCGCGCGCTCTCGCGCAGTTCGGCCAGGCTCATCGGTTTGTCCTCCACCGGCGGCCCGAACTCGATGGTGCCGAACAGCGATCGGCCCGGTTCGAACTCGGCATAGATCAGCCCGCCGCAATCCAATCGCGTGTGACCGAACGCAATCCGGCCGAACCCGGGAACTTCGATGCCGCCGTCGGCGCGGCGGAGTCCGTCGGGGATGTGCACGTGGGCCAGCCGCCCGACGGTCTGCGATGTGTAGCCGGGAAAGCCGATGCCCGCGGTCTTGCGGACCAGGCTGCGTCCGCCGTCGGCGCCCACCAGATACCCGGCATCGATGCGATACTCGCGCTCGGGCGAGGACACCGTCACCCCAACGGAATTCGCTTCCTGCCGTAGGCCGGTGAGTTCGTGTGCCCAGCGCACGTCCACTCCGAGGTCCCGCGCCCGCTTCTCCAGCAGCCGCACCACCCGAGGCTGTTGGATGGGCAACGCGTACATCGGGTTATCGGGCACTTGGGAGAAGTTCAGCGTCATGGCCGCGAAGATCCACCCGTAGACCGGTTGCGGGGGATTGGGGTCACCGGTGAACTCCCGGTATAGGCCGCGCAAGTCGAGCATCCGAACCACTTGGCCGACAAGGCCGTTCGCCTTCGGGTCGGGGCTGGGACCGGGCAGGGCGTCCAACACGACGGGCCTGATGCCGGCCAGCGCCAATTCGCAGGCCACCAGCAGCCCGTTGGGCCCGGCGCCGGCGATGACGACGTCGGCGTGTTCGTCAGCCATGACGTGCCTTCTTTCTGGTGGGTTCGGGTAGCCCGGCGCTGACGGCGGCGAAGCCCTCGCGGATCAGGGCGGTGATGGCCACCGGCGGATCGGCCCGCACGTAGGCGTCGGCGGCGGCGTCGCCGACCGCCCGTACCACGGCCATCACCAACCGGGGGTACAGGTCGTGATCGGGGTCGGTCCCCGTGCGTTCGGCGATGACGTTGAGTAACTCGTCGAAGAGGTTGTGCGGCACCGAATTCCGCACTTGCGGATGCATGACGAGCTTGCGGACCTCGACGAGCTCTTGGCGGCTGGGGACGCGGTTCTCGTCACCGTGCACATCGCCGAAGTCGGCCTCCAGGGGTTCCAGCACGGCATGGGTGAGCGCGGTCCAGAGCGGTTCGTCGGCGGGCCGCTGCCGCAGCGCATCGACGCTGCGACGCACGCGTTCGGCCTGCCGGTAGGCCAGCGCCTCGTATTTGCCGCTGAAGTAGTTGTTGAACGTGCGCAGTGAGACGCCGGCCAGGTTGGCGACGTCCTCGCGCGTCACGTTTTCCAGGCCGCGCTCGAAAGCCAGCCGCAACGCGGCGTCACTGAGCGCGCGCCGGGTGTCGGCCTTCTTGCGCTCCCGGAGCCCGCTCATAGCGCCCAACGTACGCCGAACTTGCCCGGTGGGCAAGCTTGCCTAGTGGGCAATTTTCGCCTAGCGCGCGCCCCAGTCCCACCGGGGCGTGGTGATCAGAGTCTGGCCGCTGATGCGTGTTTCGCCCCAGTCCTTGTACAGCTCGATTTCGACGGCCTCGCCGTCGGAGCCCTCGCCCAGCGGACTTGTGCCCAAGAATTCCAGCAGCGTGCGGGAGTGGGTGACCACCACGACCTGGGTCTTGGCGGCGGTGGTGCGGATCAGCGAGGCCAGCGGTGCCACCAGGTCGGGGTGCAGCGAGGTCTCGGGTTCGTTCAGCACCATCAGCGACGGCGGTTGCGGGCTCAACAGCGCGGCGGCCCACAGCAGGAAACGCAGTGTGCCATCGGATAACTCGGCCGCGCGCAGCGCGCGCAGCATGCCGCGCTGACGCAGCTGGAGGTCGAACAACCCATCATGGATGGCCACCGAGACGGTGGCGCCGTCGAACGCTTCGGCGACCGCCCGGGTCAGGTCGTCGAACCCCGATTCGAGGATCGTCTGGATCGCGGCCGCGAGGTCGCTGCCGTCGTCGGAGAGCACCGGGGTGCGGGTGCCCACCTGCGGGTGGCGCGCGGGCGCCCCCGCGTCCACCCGAAAGCCGTCGTAGAACCGCCAGCCGCGCAATCGTTCTCGCACGGCCGCCAGCTCGGGTAGCGCGTGCGGGTGGGCGTACTCGGCGAGCACGCTGTGATACGACGGCAGGGTCCGGGACAACTCGTCGAAACCGCCGCCGGAATCCGCGCTGGCCTCGGCGAAGACGCGGGACCGTCGCACCAGCGTCGTGCTGGGCCGCAGCACCGGACCGGCGAACAGCACCTCGCGTTTGATCTCCGGATCGCGGGCGAACACCGACTCCCCGGCAGACTGCGGCAGGCCCAGATCCACCAGGTAGCCGAAATCGTTTGCGGCGAAACCCATCTCGAGGGACACGGGCCGGGTGCGCACGGTGCCCACGGTTTTCCCGGAGCGTCGCGCGCCGGCCGGCTGCTCGGGGCCGGCCCACAGCACCGATTGCAGGCCGCCCTCGCGGGCCAGCGACCCGATCACCTCGCCGCGGCCGCAATCGGCCAGCAGCCGCAGCGCGCGATACAGCGACGACTTGCCGGCGCCGTTGGCGCCGGTGATCACCGACAGCCGGCCCAGCGGCAGGATCACCTCGCGCAGCGAGCGATACCCGCGGATCGCGACGGTGTGCAGCATGGGCCCGACTGTACGGTCGGGCACCGACGGGCCCTACTCCTCCTCGTCGCCGTCGTCGACCGCGGCGGCGAGAAGCTGCACTTCCTCGAGATCCATCTCGTTCTGCAACTCGCGCAACACGATGTCGTCGATCAGGTTCTGGTTGCGCAGCGCGGTGATCTCCCGGCGCTTGTGTTCGAGCACGCCCAGCCGCACCCGGCGGACCTTCTCACGACCCTTGAGGATGCGGGTGTCCGGCGAACCGTTTTCGGTCGCCAGGACCAACGCGGCCTTTTCCTCGTATTCCTTCTGCAGCCGCCGCCGCAGTTCGTCGCTGAGGCCGACCTCGTCGGCGACCGTGGGCAGTGCGGCCAGGGCGGCCTGCGTGCCCCGACAACGAGCCAGTTGCAGCTCCTCGGCGTGGGTGGCGTCCTCGGGCATGTTCGCCCAGCGGACGACGGCGGGCAGCGTACTGCCCTGCACCAACACGGTCACCAGGATGACGACGGTGACGATGAAGATCAGCAGGCTGCGGTCGGGGAACGGCGCGCCGCTCAGCGTCGTTACCGGCACGGCCACCGCCGCGGCCAGCGATACGGCGCCCCGGAATCCCGCCCAGACGGTGACGAAGCGTTGCCGCCAGGTGACCCGACGTTCGCGTTGCACCTCGCGGCGGTCGATGAGCCGGATCAGCAGCGTGGTGATTTCTCCCCAGAAGATGCGAGACACGATGACCACGCCGGTGATCACCAACGCCACGAACAAGGCGTGGCGAACTCCGCCGTCGACGCCCACGATGCCGCGCAGCGCACCCGGGATCTGGACGCCGACGAACACCCACAACGAGCCGTTGAGCAGGAATGTCGCGATGTCCCAGAAGGCGAAGGACCCCAG
>NZ_LZLL01000403.1:0-43284 GCF_001669335.1 Mycobacterium sp. 1245852.3
GAGCCAGGGTGTTTCACGACCATCCAGCAGCGGCTGCACCAACTGCTGGCGAACGACGGCGCCCGGCTCGATGCCGTCTACCACTGTCCGCACGCGGCGAACAGCTGTGAGTGCCGCAAGCCCCTCGCCGGGATGTTGGTGCGCGCGGCGCAAGAGCACGGCTTCGAGCTGGCCGAGTCGGTCATGATCGGCGACGGCGACACCGACATGATGGCGGGCCGGACGGCGGGAACGGCGACCATCCTGCTGCGCACGGGTGGCCACCGGACCGTCGATGCAGACTTCGTGGTCGACGACCTGGCCGGCGCGGTGCAACTGGTTTTGAGCGCCCGAGCGTCGCTTTAGGTCGGTTCAAGAACACGCCGCGCATCCTTGCCGCCGCCGCCACCGGCTCATAACCTGGGCAACATCCGACCGCAGCCGGGTTCCTCGGGCCGGCGCGGTAGACGACGGCAAGCAGGCGGGCAGGTAATGGCATCACCGCGACGCACCCAGTGGTGTCGCGGTGCTGCGGGCGGCGGTCCGTAGCGGTGGCCGGACTGACCGGCGCCCGGGTGGACGAGCTGGCGACGATGGACATCTTCCAGGGATGTTCCGCCGAAGACCTCGCCCCGCTGGCGGGCCGCCTGCAGCCCCTGCGCGCCGCGCCCGGCCAGGTGCTGATGCGCCAGGGCGAGCAGGCCGTCTCCTTTTTGCTGATCTCCTCGGGTACCGCCGAGATCAAACACGTCGGCGACGACGGTGTCGTGATCGTCGAGCACGCGTCCCCGGGCATGATCGTCGGCGAGATCGCCCTGCTGCGCGACATCCCCCGCACCGCGACGGTGATAACCGCCGAACCGCTGACCGGTTGGATCGGTGACACCAGAGCCTTCGCCAGCTTGGCGCACATCCCCGGCATCACGCCGCGGCTGCTGCGCACCGTGCGCCAGCGTCTCGCCGCGTTCATCACGCCGATCCCGATCCGCGTTCGGGACGGCACGCTGCTCCTGCTGCGCCCGGTGTTGCCCGGCGACAGCGAGCGCACCGTGCACGGCCACATCTACTTCTCCAGCGACACGCTGTATCGGCGCTTCATGACCCCGCGATTGCCGACCCCGGCTTTGATGCACTACCTGTCGGAGGTCGACTATGTCGATCACTTCGTGTGGGTGGTTACCGACGGCAGCGACCCGGTGGCCGATGCGCGCTTCGTGCGCGACGCCAACGACCCGACGGTCGCCGAGATCGCCTTCACCGTCGCCGACGCCTACCAGGGCCGCGGCATCGGCACCTATTTGATCAGCGCGCTGGCCATCGCCGCCGACGTGGACGGCATCGAAAGGTTCTCGGCGCGAATGCTTTCCGACAATGGGCCGATGCGCGCGATAATGGATCGCTACGGCGCCGTCTGGCAACGCGAGGACATCGGCGTCATCACCACCGTGATCGACGTTCCCCATCCGCGTCACCTGCCGTTCCGGCGTGACGAGGCCGAGCAGATCAAGCGCGTCGCCCGCCAGGTGATCGAGGCCGTCGGCTAAGACGGCGAAGTGCTTCGAACCGGGCGCCTGTCTCCGGACCACGAGGTGACTTCCAAATCCGCTGGCGCATGTGCTAGCACGTTTGGTGATTCCGACCGGACCCGGCGCTGGCGTGGGGCAGCCGGTATGGCGCTCTGCTGTGCTATCAACTCCTCATGCGGCCGTTCGGGATTGGCCCGGCGGTGACCACAGCGCTCGCGTTGGCCGTCGCCGGGTGCGCTCACCCACCCGCGCCCAAACCGCCGCCCGTTGCGGCGAAATCGCCGCCGAGCACTACCGCGGCCGTCAATCCCGCCAACATCAAACGGGTCGTTCGCGACCTGCCGCCCGGTTACGAGGTGACCACCGGTATCCCCAGCGCGGCCTCCCCGAGGGTGATCTGGAGCCTGGGGGACGATCTGCAGGCCAAGCCGGCCAGGTGCGGGGCGCTGGCCGACCCCGGGAACGGGCGCGACCAATCGGCGCAGGGTGTGTCGGGCTCAGGCAGTGGCGGCATCGTCAACGCGGTGGTGGTGGCTTTGCCGGGACCGGTCGATTTCCCCGACGAGCTGGTCGCGGCGTGCGTCCAATGGTCGGAGACCGCCGGGAACACCGTGGCGCATGTCCACCTCACCGACGCGCCGCACGTCGAAGGCGTCCAGACCGTCGGCATGGTGGCCGACGTCAAGTCATCCGTCGAATCCGGCACCGAAATAGATTCGCGCATTTACACTTTCACCGCCTACCTGGGCAGCTACTACGCGTTCACCACGCTGACCACCGATCCGGGCTCGGCGCTTCCAGTGCTGCCGCCGCAATTCGCCGCGGACCTGCTCGCCAAAACGGTGTCCACGTTGCGCAGCTGAGCTCCCCGCTTGGGTAGATTGGCCACGATGTCCAAGATGTTGCTCGCGGTCGCGGCCGTCTGCGTTTTGGCCGGCTGCTCATCGCCCACTCACCCGGCGAAGGTCGACATCAACAAGGTCGTCGACGTGAAGTCCAGCTTCGGAGCCGACTACCAGGTCAGCGAAATCAGCGAACGGGGAATAGACCCCAAGCTGCTGGCCGGCCGCAAACTGCCCGACGGGTTGACGTTCGACCCGGTGAACTGCGCGAAAGTGGCGGCCGGGCCGGACATGCCGGCCGATCTGCAGGGCAACATGTCCGCGGTCACCGCCGAGGGCCGCGGCAACCGGTTCGTGGTGATCGCGCTGGAGACCTCAAAAGCGTTGCCCCTCAACGATCCCGGGAAGGACTGCGCCAAGGTGACCTTCGCCGGCCCGCAGCTGCGCGGCGGCGTTCAGGTGGTCGAGGCGCCGCAGATCGACAGCACCCGCACGCTGGGTGTGCATCGCGTGATGCAGGCGTTGACGCCGGGCGGTCCGCGCACCGGTGAGCTGTACGACTATTCGGCCGCATTCGGTGACTACCAGGTGATCGTCATCGCCAACCCGCTGGTGATCCCGGATCAGCCCGTCGCCCCCGTCGACACCCAGCGCGCGCGCGACCTGCTGGTCAAAGCGGTGTCGGCGGTGCGCGCCTAAACCGCTCAGCTTGATGGCGGCGGCCCGCCGCGCCCGGCTCCGCCGCGCTTGCGGCCGCCGCTCAGCGCACGCCGCGCGGCCGGAACTGAATGCTGACCCGCGGACCCACGGCCGCCGTCGTCTTGGGCACGGAGTGCTCCCAGGTGCGCTGGCACGATCCACCCATCACCAGCAGATCGCCGTGCGCCTGCGGCAACCGCAGCGACGGGCCGCCGCCGCGGCGGCGCATCGCGAAGGCGCGGGTGGCGCCCAGGCTCACGATCGCCACCATGGTGTCCTCGGAGCTGCTGCGGCCGATGGTGTCGCCGTGCCAGGCGACGCTGTCCGAGCCGTCGCGATAGCAGCACAACCCCACCGTGGTGAAGGGCTCACCCAGTTCACCGGCGTAGATGTCGTTGAGCCGGCGGCGCAGCCGGGCCAGCTCAGGGTGCGGCGGCTCCTCGACCGCGAGGTCGTGAAAGCTCACCAGCCGCGGCACGTCGACCACCCGGTCGTACATCTGCCGGCGCTCCTCGCGCCACGGCACCGTCGACAGCAAGGTTTCCAGCAGGTCATCGGCGTCGGTGAGCCAGCCGGCACGGATCTCGATGAACGCGCCGTCACCGAGTTCTCGGCGCTCGGTGTGCTGGAACAGGGAGCCTTGGACCGCGATCTCCACGCCACCGAGTTTATCGCACAGCCGTTCGATGACACGGGGCGCGCGCTGCGCGTGTGGCGGGACGGTACGCCCCGGCGCCGCTACGGTTGAGCTGTGGGTGTTGTCGAGCTGGGCACCAATTCCGAGGTCGGCGCGCTGCGCGTGGTCATCCTGCACCGCCCCGGTGCCGAGCTGCTCCGGCTGAACCCGCGCAACGTCGACCAGCTGCTGTTCGATGGCCTGCCGTGGGTCGCTCGCGCGCAAGACGAGCACGACCAGTTCGCGGCGCTGTTGCGGTCCCGCGGCATCGAGGTGCTGCTGATGTCGGATCTGCTCACCGAGGCGCTGACACACAGCGGTGCCGCGCGGATGCAGGGCGTCGCGGCTGCCGTTGACGCGCGACGGCTCGGACTGCCGTTGGCGCAAGAACTTTCGGCATACCTGCGGGGGCTCGAGCCGGCCCGGCTGGCCCAGGTACTGATGGCCGGGATGACGTTCAACGAGTTACCCGCCGACACCCGGACCGACGTCTCGCTGGTGCTGCGCATGCACCACGGCGGTGACTTCGTCATCGACCCGCTGCCCAATCTGGTGTTCACCCGCGACTCATCGATCTGGATCGGGCGGCGGGTGGTGATCCCGACGCTGGCGCTGCGCGCCCGCGGCCGCGAGGCGTCGCTGACCGATCTCATCTACGCCCACCACCCGCGGTTCACCGGCGTGCGCCGGGCCTACGAGTCGCGCACCGCCCCCGTCGAGGGTGGTGACGTGCTGCTGCTGGCGCCCGGCGTGGTCGCCGTCGGGGTGGGGGAGCGGACCACCCCCGCCGGCGCGGAAGCCCTGGCCCGCAGCCTGTTTGACGACGACCTGGCGAACACCGTGCTGGCGGTGCCGATCGCGCAGCGGCGTGCCCAGATGCACCTGGACACGGTGTGCACGATGGTCGACACCGACACGGTGGTGATGTACGCCAACATCGTGGACTCGTTGTCGGCGTTCACCATTGCGCGCACGCCCGACGGGGTGGCCATCAGCGACGAAGCCCCCTTCTTGGAGGCGGCGGCCAAGGCGATGGAGATCGACAAGCTGCGGGTCATCGACACGGGGCTGGATCCCGTTGTCGCCGAACGCGAACAGTGGGACGACGGCAACAACACGCTGGCGCTGGCGCCGGGTGTGGTGGTCGCCTACGAGCGCAACGCCCAGACCAATACCCGCTTGCAGGACGCCGGCATCGAGGTGCTGACCATCGCCGGATCGGAACTGGGCACCGGCCGCGGCGGCCCGCGGTGTATGTCCTGCCCGGTCGCCCGCGACCTGTTGTAAGTAGCGCGCTAGCGCCAGCTGGGCAACCAGATCTCCATGTTCCACGTCTGCTGCGAAATCGGCAGGCCGGTGAGCACCGGGAATAGCCACGCGAAATTCGTCACCACCAGCGCCACGTAACAGCACACGGCGATCAGCCCCAGCGTGCGTCGCTCCGAATTCGCCTGCAGCTGCAGCCGCAGCCGCCGGGGTGGCGCGCCGGGGGTGTAGAGCACGTCGCCGCAAATCAGCGCGATGGCCATCACCAAAAAGGGAGCCATCGTCGCCGCGTAGAAGAAGTACATCTGCCGGTCGATGTCGGCGAACCAGGGCAGCCAGCCCGCGCAGTAGCCGACCAGCACCGCGGCGTAGCGCCAGTCGCGGCGGACCAGCATGCGCCACAACGCGAAAACGAGCACCGGCACCGCCAGCCACCACATCGCCGGCGTGCCCACCAGCATCTCGGCTTTGACGCAGGACTGGGCGCCGCACCCGGGGACGTTCTGCTCGTCGATGGCGTAGAGCACCGGCCGCAACGACATCGGCCAGCTCCACGGTTTCGATTCCCAGGGGTGGTAGTTGCCCGCGGAATTCGTCAGGCCCGCATGGAATTGGAACGCCTTGGCGGTGTAGTGCCACAGCGACCGGATGGCATCCGGCAGCGGCACCAGCGAGCGGGGGCCGATCGTCTGGCCCACCTCGTGCCGGTCGATGGCGGTCTCAGAGGCGAACCACGGTGCGTAGCTGGCCAGATACACCAACACCGGAATGACGCCCAGCGCATAGGCGGTGGGGATGAGGTCGCGGCGCAAGGTTCCCAGCCAGGGCCGGGTGACCTGGTACTGGCGCCGCGCGGCCACGTCGAACGCCAGCGACATGGCCCCGAAGAACAGCACGAAATACAGGCCGGACCACTTTGTACCACAAGCCAATCCGAGCAGGATCCCGGCGCCGAACCGCCACCACCGCACGCCCAGCCGCGGACCCCACACCGTGTCGGCGTGGCGGCCGTCGGCCAGCGCGGCGTGCATCCGCTGCCGAACCTGGTCGCGGTCGACGATCAGCGCGCCGAACGCCGCGACCACGAAGAAGGTGAGTATGCCGTCGAGCAAGGCGGTCCGCGCGGCGACGAAGCTGACGCCGTCGCAGATCACCAGCACGCCGGCGATCGCGCCGATCAACGTCGAGCGGCTGATCCGCCGGACGATCCGCATCACCAGCGCCACCATCACCACGCCGAGCAACGCGCCGGTGAACCGCCAGCCGATGCCGCTGTAGCCGAAGACCGCCTCGCCGAGGGCGATCAGTTGCTTGCCGACCGGCGGATGCACGACCAGGCCGAACCCGGGGTTGTCCTCCACGCCGTGGTTGTGCAGCACCTGCCAGGCCTGCGGGGCGTAATGCTTTTCGTCGAAGACCGGGGTGCCGCCGTCGGTAGGTGAGCCGAGGTTCAGGAAGCGGGTGATCGCCGCCACCAGCGCGATGATCCCGGTCACCACCCAGCCGCGGACCTGATCGGTCGGGCCGAAGTCGGCCACCGGCACTAACGGTCCGGGGCTGACGACGGGCACCACACGTTGCGTCTCGGCACCCTCGATGGTCGGGGGGGATTCGCGGGGCGGGGCGGTCATCGGTGTCGATCGTAGGCTGTCGGTCATGACCACCGGCCGCCTGTTGCTGGGCGCGACCCCGCTGGGCCAGCCGTCGGATGCCTCACCGCGCCTGCTGGACGCCCTGGCCCGAGCCGAGGTGGTGGCCGCCGAGGACACCCGGCGGGTGCGCACTTTGGCCAAGGCCCTCGACGTACGCATCACCGGCCGGGTGATCAGCTTGTTCGACCAGGTCGAGAGCTCCCGGGTGGATTCGCTGGTCGAGGCGATCCGCGCTGGCGCGACGGTGCTGGTGGTCAGTGACGCCGGTATGCCGCTGATCAGCGACCCCGGCTATCGGCTGGTGACGGCCTGCGTGGAGGCCGACCTGCCGGTGCGCTGCCTGCCGGGCCCGTCGGCGGTGACGACCGCGCTGGCCGTGTCCGGTCTGCCGGCCGAGAGGTTCTGCTTCGAGGGATTTGCGCCGCGCAAGAAGGGGGCGCGGCGGAGCTGGCTGGATTCGCTGGCCGACGAGCGGCGCACCTGCGTGTTCTTCGAATCCCCGCGGCGGTTGGCGGCGTGTCTGCAGGACGCCGTCGAGCGGCTCGGCGGTGCACGCCGCGCGGCGATCTGCCGGGAGCTGACCAAGGTGCACGAGGAAGTGGTGCGCGGCTCGCTCGACGAGCTGGCGGCCTGGGCGGCCGACGGGGTGCTCGGTGAAATCACCGTGGTGCTGGCCGGCGCCACCCCGCGCGCCGACCTGCCGGCGCTGGTCGCCGAGGTCGAGGAGCTGGTCGCCGGCGGCGCCCGCATCAAGGACGCCTGCGGCGAGGTGGCCGGCATGCATCCGGGGGTGCGTTCGCGCCAGCTCTACGACGCGGTGCTGCAGTCCCGCCGCGACTAGCCCGCCGCGCTGGCGGCGGCGATCGGCGGCAGCCCGACGACCGGGGACGCCTTGTGCAGGCATTCTTCCCATTCGGCGTCCGGGTCGGAGTCGGCGGTGATGCCGCCGCCGACGCCCAGCACCGCGCCACCCGCGGCGTCGAATTCGACGGTGCGGATCGCGACGTTCAACTCGCAGCCCGCCACGGGTGAGGCCAATCCGATTGTCCCGCAATATATTCCGCGGCGGTTGGGTTCCCACTGCGAGAGCAGTTGGCGGGCACGGTGTTTGGGGGTGCCGGTGACCGAGGCGGGAGGGAAGGTGGCGTCCAGCAGCGCCGAAGTCGGCAGCTCGGTGGGGACCTGCGCGGACACCGTCGAGACCAGGTGCCACACGCCCGGCGCCCGGCGCACCACCAACAACTCGGGCACGGTCACCGTGCCGACGATCGCCACCCGGCCAAGGTCGTTGCGGACCAGGTCCACGATCATGATGTTCTCGGCGACCTCTTTGGCCGACGCGCGCAGCGCCGACGGCCACGCAGCCAGCGGCAGCGTGCCCTTGATCGGGCTGGACGCCACCACCGTCCCGCGCCGCCGCAAGAACAGCTCCGGGGACAGCGACGCCACCGCACCCCAGGCGCCGGCGACGTAGGCCGCCCGGGCGGGGGAGGTGCGGGCGACACCGTCGATGAAGAAGTCCAGCGGGGCGCCGGTGACGGCACCGGTGAACTGCGTGCACACGCAGGCCTGGTACACCTCGCCGGCGCGGATCGCCTCCAGGCAGGCCAGCACGCCGTCGCGATGCGCCGCCCGGTCGGCGATGCCCCACTCGATGTGGCACTCGCGCGCGGCGGCCCTCGGTCTGGTCAGCGCGGTGGTCAGCCAGTTCGGCATCGGCGCACCGGAGAGGCTCTCGTACCACCAGTGGCCGTCGCGGTCGCGGCGCAGCACGCAGTCGGTCCAGCCGCCGGCGGCCTCGGGAATCCGGTGGGGCTGTGCGTCGGCGCCGGCGTCCGGATACGACAGGTAACCGATCCAGCCGCCGCCCACCGCGCGCGGCTCCGGCGTCCGCGCTACCGGGACCGCGAAGACGTCGTCGACGTGCACCGGGTGCACCGACAGGCTCGGCGCGATCACCGCCAGGGCGCCGAACCATTCACCGGTCAGCGCGGCGGGCGGGGGCAGGCCGAGCCGGCCGGTGGCGTCACCCACTGCGCGCAGCACCTGAGGTGCGGCGCCAAGATCGCCGAGCCGGTCGATGCGCACCGCTCTAGCTTGTCAGAGCGGCGGCGTTTCGCATCCCCCGCGGCACCGGGCGGATGGGCTCACCCGCGGCTGATGTCGCGGGCGGTGGCCAGCGCCGCCAGCTTCTGCGGGTTGCGCATCACGTAGAAGTTGGTGATCTTGTCGCCGGTGATCTCGAGCGTGATCACGCCTTCGAGCTGGTCGCCGAGGTATAGCAGCACCGCCGGGGCACCGTTGCAGGTCACCATTTCCACCCGCGTCGCGCCCATGGTGGCAGCCCGGCGCATTAGGCCGACGATGGCGCGCGCCACCTTCTGGGCGCCGACCACCGGTCGGCGGGCGGCGCTCACCACACCGCCGCTGTCGGCGGTCCAGGTGGCATCGGGGGCGAGCATGGACATCAGCGCCTCCACGTCGCCGCCGGCCGCGGTGGCCAGGAACTGCGCGGTGATCTCGGCGTTGCGTTCGGGGTCCACCGTGTCGAACCGCTTGCGCCGGGCGCGGACATGTTCGCGTGCCCGGTGGGCGACCTGCCGGACGGTGGGCGCCGGCCTGCCCACCGCCGCGGCGATCTCGCCGTAGTCGAAACCGAACACCTCGCGCAGCACGAACACGGCCCGCTCGTCGGGACTCAGCGTTTCCAGCACCACCAGCATCGCCATCGAAATCGACTCCGCCAGAACGACATCGGCGGCGGGATCCTGCTCCTCGAGCAACAGCGGCTCGGGCAACCACGGCCCCACGTAGTCCTCACGCCGGCGCGCACCGGCCCGCAGCGAGTTCAGCGCCTGGCGGGTTACCAGCTGGGCCAGGTACGACTTGGTGTCGCGGACCGTCGCCAAGTCGACCGCCGCCCACCGCAGATAGCTGTCCTGCAAGACGTCGTCGGCCTCGGTCGCCGAACCCAGCATCTCGTAGGCGATGGTGAACAGCAGTGGCCGCAGCATGGTGAACCGTTCGGCGTGCTCGCTGCCGGTCGGTGCCTGTGTCATCGCGCGGCGACCCCCTCGGGTGACTGTGCGGGCCGCTTGCCGCCCTTGATCCAACGATACGAACCGGGCTTGGCGGCCTCGCGCCGGATCGACCACAGCGTGCCCTTGCAGATCGCTTCCTTGAGCGACGCCGCCGCCCGGCCACCGAGGTACATGTTCACCGGGGTGTCATCGGTGCGCGCCATCTGGAACGTGGCGTGCGTGCGGCCCAGGCTGATGCACTGCCCGACGAACGCCTGGCTCAGCGCCGCGGGGACCTCGCCCGCGATGCGGCTGAGCACGGTGTTGGCGGCCTGGGCACCCAGCGGGCCGGCGGCCTGGCAGCTCATCCGCAACGGCTGACCCGACGGCGCGGCGGCGTCCCCGGCGGCGACGATGCGCTCGTCGTCGATGCTGGTGAGCGTCTCGTCGGTGAGCAACCGGCCGATCGGGTCGGTGTGCAGGCCGCTGCGCGTGGCCAGGTCCGGCACCGCGAACCCGGCCGTCCAGACGGTCGCAGCGCTGGGCAGCACCACGCCGTCGCTGAGCACCACGGCATCCCAGCGCACCTCCTCCACGGCCACCGATTCCAGCACATTGACCCCCAGGCGGCGCAGCCGCTTGGCCACCGAGCGCCGGCCCCGCTTGCTCAGCGACGGACCGAGGACGGGACCGCAAACCAGGGTCACCGGGCGTCCGCCCTCGGCCAGCTCGGAGGCGGTCTCGATGCCGGTCAGCCCGCCACCGACCACCGTGATCGGCGCGGGCAGCGGCAGATCGGTGAGCGCGTAGTGCAGCCGCTGCGCGCTTTCCAGGTCGCCGACCGAATGCGCGTATTCCGTGTAGCCGGGCACCGTCGACCCTGGCGCGCCCGTGCTTCCCACGGCGTAAATCAGGTAGTCGTAGTCCAGCTCGGCGCCCGAGGTCAGCAGCACCCGGCGGTCGGCGGCCTGGATGACCTCGACGCTGTCGACGATCAACCGGATGCCCTCGCCGAGCAGCGTCGCGTAGTCGGCGGTCGCCGTGCCGGTGTCGGCAACCAGCTGGTGCAGCCGGATGCGCTCGACGAAGACCGGTCGGGGGTTGACCACGGTGATGTCGATGTCCGGGCGCTGGCGCAGATGGTTGGCGGCGAGGGTGCCGGCGTATCCGGCGCCGACAACGACGACATGGGTTCGTTCGGGGACCGACTCGGTCATGGCTGTCTCCTATTCGTGAGGACCTGTGCCCTTGAGACACCGCAGACCCGACGAGCGTGACAGGCTCGCCCGCAATTGTGACCCGTCTCACTGCCCGTCATCGGCGCCACCGGTCAACCGACCGCCCGAACCCCGCTGAGCTGCGACGACGCCACGCCGACAGGCGCGTGATACGCTGCGCTACGCCAATTCGTGGCCTGCCCCGGACCGGATGCACGCACCACTGGAAAGCGCGAAATTTGGGGCCACTTACCCGCGCACGGGTGTGTATTGGGGGAAGCAACCTTGACGACGACCTTCGCTGTGACTGGGCCCGGCGCCGCGCCGGCACCGGCTCAGTCGCGCAGCCCTCGCGGGCCGCTGTCGTCGGTCGCGATCTGACGCCGGTGGCCATCGTGTGCTCATTGAGGAAACGCGCGCTGGCCGCTGTCGCGTGCGCGGTGGTGGTGGTGCTCGGCGGCTGCGGCGACAAGAGCGATCCCGGACCGCTGTCGGCGATGGTTAGTCCGGCCATCCCGCCCACCGCGCAGGAGATCCCCAACCCGCTGCGCGGCCAGTACGAGCAGATGCTGAATCCGCTTTTCCCGCAAGGCAACCCGGCTCAGCAGCGCTACTCGGCATGGCCCGCGTCGTACGACGCCAGCCTGCGCGTCTCCTGGCGGCAGTTGCAGCCCGTCGATCCGCGCACGTTGCCCCCCGATGCGCCCGACGACCGCAAGTTCGATTTCAGCTCGATCGACGACGCGCTGACCAAGCTCGGTAGCCGCAACATGCGCCTGACCCTGGGCGTGTACGTCTACAAGTCCTGCTGCAACGACTCGTATTCGGACAACACCAACATCGCGATTCCGGACTGGCTGCGCCCCTCGGCCGCCACTTATCCCGCGCCGCCGACGGGTTCGGCCCCGGGCGTCACCCATGTGGTGCCCAACTTCAACGACCCCGACTACCTCAACGGCGTCAGCCAGCTGCTGGCCGCGCTCGGTCGTCGTTACGACGGCGACGAGCGCCTGTCGGTGTTCGAGTTCTCCGGGTACGGCGACTTCGGTGAGAACCAACTGGGGTACCTGCGCGATTCGCTGAGCGCGCCGGGCCCCACTCCCGACGAAAGCGCCGCAAAGCTGGGCTATTACAGCCAGTTCCGCGATCAGAGCATCACCAAGGCCTCCATCGCGCAGTTGGTCACGGCCAACGTCAACGCCTTCCCGCACACCCAGCTGGTCGTCGCTCCGCAGAATCCGGAGATCGTCCGCGAACTGTTCGCCGACGACGTCACCAAGAAATTGTCCGCGCCGGTCGGGATCCGCGCGGATTGCCTCGGCGTGCAGGCGCCCCTGCCGGAATGGGCCGAGGCCAACGACTCGCACTACGTCCGCTCCAACGACGCGGTCGTCAACGCCATCAAGCAGCGGCTGATGACGGCGCTGGTGATCAGCCAGTGGTGCCGACTGCCGAGCGGAGCCGACGCCCGGTCGTATTACGAGAAGGGCCTGCACGACGTCATCCGGTATCACGTGTCGATGACGTCGAGTGCGGATTTCCCGGACCGCGATGCGACGTCGGCGATGGATCCCAAGCTGTTCCAAATATGGGCCCAGGCCAATACCGCTGCCGGTTACCGGTATTCGGTCGAGGCGAAGCCGGGATCGCAATCGATCCAGGACAAGGTGGCGACCATCTCGGTGGTGTGGACCAACTATGGCTCGGCGGCGGCCACCGAACGCTGGGCGCCCGGCTACAAGCTGGTGGACTTCTCCGGCGCGGTGGTTCGCACACTGTCGGCCACGGTCAATCTCAAGACGCTGGTGCACGACGAGTCCAGCCAATCGCGTGAGGAACCGGTTGCGGAGTCGGCCAGCGAGTCGGTGCATGTCGACGTGACCGGCCTCGCGCCCGGGCATTACACGCTGCGCGCCTCCGTCGAATGGCAACAGCACACGCCGGGCGCCTCACACGTGGTGAACTATGCGCCCATGGCCCTGGCCCGCGACGGGCGAGACGGCTCCGGGCTGTATCCGATTGCCACACTTGACATCCCGAGCGACGCGGCCTCAGCAAACGGTCAGTGAACCGCCGCGGGGCACGCCGTGCACCGCCCACCGGCATCTCGTCGTATGACCTGATGGAGCCGGATCTGCGTGTTACCGTTTCCAGACGGATTTCGGCCGCGCCGCGGCGCGGTTCGAAATGCAACCAGCAACCAACCGAGCGAACTATCGGACCCCTTCGACGGGTACTCGAACGGGTCGCCGTGTGCCCCGTATCGGAGGACCCGTGCCGCGCAGCTTGAACCTGGTGGTCACCTCCGTCGCCACCCAGCTGATGGAGGCCACGGCGTCCACGGCGACCCGGGTCAGCGAAAGGGTCCTCGCGCAGCTCGTCGAGCAATTCGATGTGGACGCCAGCTTCCTGCGTCACCACCAGCCCGACGCCGCCGCCTCGGTGTTGGTGGCCGAGTGGCCGCGACGAGCCGGCGCCGCCGATCCGGATCCGATGGCCGATCTCGAGTTGGACGGCGCCGAGTCGGTGCTCGCTCGATGCGAACGCGACAGGAAGCCGGTGGTGACCCGCCCGAACCAGTCCGCCGGCGGGCTTCGCCGCTGGCTCAACCAGCGCACGGCACCGGTCACGCCCTCGCTGGCCGTCGCGCCGCTGGTGTCCGCCGACGCGACGACCGGTGTGCTCGGCTTCGTCAAGTTCGGCGCCCGCCGGTGGAAACAAGAGGAGATCAACACGCTCGAGGCGGTCGCCGCCCTGTTCGCTCAGTTGCAAGCGCGCATCGCCGCCGAAGAACGGCTCCGCTATCTCGCCGAACACGACGACCTGACCGGCGTCTACAACCGTCGGGCGCTGGTCGCGCACCTGACCGAACGGCTCGCGGCCGACAGCCCCGGGCCCGTCGCGGTCTTCTACCTCGACCTGGACCGGCTCAAGCCGATCAACGATTACCTCGGCCACACCGCGGGCGACTGGTTCATCCGCATGTTCGCCCAACGCATCGAGGAGTGCGCGGGCAGCGAGAGCATGATCGCCCGGCTGGGCGGCGACGAGTTCGTGGTCATCCCGGACCGGCCGATGTCGTCGGAGGATGCCGAGGCGTTCGCGCGTCGCCTGTCGGCGATGCTGTGCGACCGATTGACCATCGGCGGGCACGTGATCAGTCGCACCGTCAGCATCGGGCTGGCGATGGGCGCGCCGGGGACCGACAACTGCGCCGATCTGCTCCGGCGAGCCGACGAGGCCGTGCTGACGGCCAAGCGCGCCGGCGGTAACCAGACCGCGGTGTCCACCGACGACATGTCGCTGAAACGCGCCTTCCGCAACGACATCGAGCTGCACCTGCAGGGCGATATCGAAAGCGAAGGCCTGATCCTGCACTACCTGCCCGAGGTGGACCTGTGGACCGGCGCCGTCGTGGGCGCCGAGGCGCTGGTGCGCTGGCGCCATCCGGTCTGGGGGCTGCTGTTGCCCGACGCGTTCATCGGGGTGGCCGAATCGACCAACCTGGCCGCGGAGCTGGGCAGCTGGGTGATGCGCAGCGCCTGCGCCGAATTCAGCGGGTGGTGCGCCATCGGCGTCGGCCAAGGCGCCATGTTGCGCATCAACGTGTCACCCATTCAGCTGATCAGCCGCGGCTTCGTGGAAAGCGTCGCCGACACCATCGGCGAGTTCGGGATCGATGCCGAATCGGTGTGCCTGGAGATCACCGAGCGCGCGGTGGTGCACGACATCAACACCACGCGAAAGACCTTGGCGGAGCTCAAGGACGTGGGCGTGCAGATCGCCATCGACGACTTCGGCACCGGCTACGCCGTCCTGTCACACCTGAAGTCGCTGCCGGTCGACATGCTCAAGATCGATGCCGGCTTCGTGCGCGACGTCGGCACCAACGCCGGCGACCTGGCCATCGTGCGCGCGATCATCGGGCTGGCCGAGGCCTTCGGCCTCGAAGTGGTGGCCGAAGGGGTCGAGACGCCCGCTGCCGCACTGACTTTGATGCAACACGGGTGCCACCGGGCGCAGGGCTTTTTGCTCTCGCGTCCGCTGCCGGGTGACGCGATGGAAGCGCTGCTTTCCGCTCGGTGGATGCCGATGCCGTTTCTCGCCGATCGCGAGTCGTCGTCGATGGGGTCGCTGTAGCAGCCCCTCAGGCGCCCTCGGGCACGAAGACGAAGTTGTTGACATAGACGCCGCGACCCGCCCAACCGTCTTCCTGGCTGCCGACGTTGGCCGGATCCTGATGCTGGGCCGGGTCGAACTCCGCGATCGGCCGTCGAACGCCATCGAGATCGAAGTAACCCGCGTAGCCCAGTCCCTGCAGCAGTCCGGTGATCTCGGCGACCGAATTGGGATGATGGCGTTCCTCGGCCTCCACCACGATGACCGGGCGCTGCTGTGTGAGTGTCTTTGTGGCGCCGTGCAACACGGCGAGCTCGTGGCCTTCGACGTCGATCTTGATCAGGCCGATGTCGGTGAGGCCGAGATCATCGAGGCGTCGGACCGGCACCTCGATGCTGCGAATCGTGCCGTCGCTGACGTCGCCCAGTGCGTTGCCGGCCTCGATTGTGCTGCGGCCCGGCTCGGACGCGACCACCCGCATGGTCATCACGCCGGGCTCATCCGACAACGCCACCGCTTCGACTTGCACCGCGGCGCCGACCGCGTCGAACATCGATGCCAGATCGCGGGCCTGGGCCGGTCGCGGTTCGAACGCGATCACCGATCGCGACGAGGCCAGCATCGCGATGGTGAACTCGCCGAGGTCGGCCCCGATGTCCAAGGAGATCCGGCGCGGATCGCACAACGACGCCACCAGCTGGATGTCCGGGCGGGATTGCCCGAGGCTCTGCAGGATGCGGAATTTGCGCCGCCAGAACCGGCGCGGTGCGAGTTTCTGTGCCGCAGGTGCGAGCCAACGTTTGACCGAGCGTGCGACAGCCATCTTCGGTGATCTCCTGCCCGATTCGCGGAGCCATCAGCTTAGTCGACCCGCCGGCGGCCCCGGGTGCGGTGAAAGAACTGACCACCCGGATTTGCCGGTGCGCTCCGGGTGTGGGCTATAGCCTGTTGTAACCCTTGACATCCCACACCACCATGCGACGTCAGCCAACGGGTCAACGACGGTAGCGAAACGCGAACCACCAGAGAGGTAGCAGTCGATGCGTTTGATCCAGACGGTGCATGCCGGCCGGTGCATGCCGATGTCGTTGCTCGCCTACCGCGAGCCGTTGTCGCCCGACGCGGTTTAGCGAAAGACATCATGGTCCGGACAAATCGACACCGGAAGATCCTTGTCGTCGCCGTGTGCCTGGGGTTGGTGCTGAGCGGATGCGGACGCAGCGGTGACCCTTCGCCGCTGACCGCGATTGGCAGTCCCGCCATACCGTTGTCGGTACAGGACGTATCGAATCCGCTGCGCGGCCAGTATGAGGATCTCTTGCAACCGCTGTTCCCGCAAGGCAATCGCGCGCAGCATCGGTATCCGGCGTGGCCAGCATCGTTCGACGCCAGCTTGCGGGTGCCGTGGCGACAGTTGCAGCCCACCGACCCGAGCACGTTGCCGCCCGACGCTCCCGACGAGCGCAGGTTCGATTTCAGCGTGATCGATGACGCGCTGGCCAAGCTGGCCGGCCGCAACATGCGGTTGACCCTGCGGGTGGTCGCCTACAACTCGTGTTGCGACAACACCTATGCGAACAACACCAACATCGCCATGCCGGACTGGCTGCGCTCGGCGGCCACCAATTACACCGGTCCACAACGCTATTGGTGGACGCCCGGAGTCACGCATGTCGTTCCGAATTGGAACGACCCGAACTACCTCAACGCATTCGGTCAGTTGCTGGCCGCGCTGGGCCGCCGCTACGACGGGGACGAGCGGCTGTCCGTTTTCGAGTTCTCCGGCTACGGCGATTTCAGCGAGAACCACATCTCGTATCTGCGTGACACGTTGGGTGCGCCCGGCCCGGCGCCCGACGAGAGCGTCGCCAAGCTCGGCTATTACAGCCAGTTCCGCGACCAGAACATCACCGCCGGCTCCATTCAGCAGTTGGTCGCCGCCACCGTAAACGCCTTTCCGCACACACAATTGGTGACGACGGCGCTGAACCCGGAAATCGTGCGCCAACTGCTCGCCGACGATGTCACGAAGAAACTGTCCGCGCCGGTGGGTATCCGTGCTGATTGCCTCGGGGTCCAGCCACCGCTGCCCGCCTGGGCGGAAAAGGACGGCTCGCACTATGTGCAGTCGAAGGATCCGCTGGTTGGCGCACTGAGAAACCGGATGGCCTCGGCCCTGGTGATCACCGAATGGTGTCAACTGCCTGACGGGACCGATCCACGCACCTATTACGAAAAGGGCCTCGACGACGTCGTCAAGTACCACGTGTCGATGACATCCAGTTACAACTTCCCGGCCGTGGACGCCACCGCTCCGATGGACCCCGGGTTGTACCTGCTGTGGGCGCAAGCCAACGTCGTCGCCGGATACCGATATTCGGTGGAGGCGGGTCAGGGATCGCAATCGGTGAACGACGGCAAGGCGACACTGACCGTCACCTGGACGAATTACGGCGCCGCCGCGGCCACCGAGAACTGGGTGCCCGGCTACCGGCTGGTCGATTTCTCTGGGGCGGTGGTGCGTTCGATTCCCGCGACGGTGCCGCTCAAGACGCTGATCCAATCCCAACTCGGGGATGGCTCACGCAGGGAGCCCGTCCCGACGTCTGCCACCGAGTCCGTGCACGTCGACCTTTCGGGCTTGGCGCCGGGGCACTACACGTTGTGCGCGGCGGTGGATTGGCAACAGCACAAGCCGGGAGCCACCCATGTGGTGAACTATCCGCCCATGCGGCTGGCTCGCGACGGGCGCGACGGTGCAGGTTGTTATGCGCTTGCGACGCTCGACCTGCCGCGGGATGCGCAGACTCGCGCGAGTTGATGCACCGGCAAGGCGCGGCTGGCGATTTCGGCAATGCGAACGTGACGATGCTGCATAATCTGCAGTGGGTAAGCGCGGCCGGTGCTAGAAATCGCGAGCGACGCAATTCGCGCCTGAGGTTTTAGAGAGGTTATCAGCCGATGGATTTCCGCACCTTTGTCCGGATTCTCGGCCTGCATTGGAAACTCGCACTCACCGCCTTATTGGCCTGTACCGTCGGCGCCGCATTCGTTACGGCATTGCAGACGAAGCACTACCAGTCGTCGGCCACGGTCCTGATTTCGTTTTCGGGTGCGACCGACCTGAACGAGTTGTACAGCGGCACAGAGGCGGCACAAGAACGGTTGTCGTCGTATGCCCAGATCGCCGGCGGCCGCATTGTGGCCGAGCGCGCGATCCGCCAGCTTCAGCTTCCCCTGAGCACCGACGAGGTGCTGAGCCAAACGCAGGTGAAATACACTGCGAAATCGGTGCTCTTCACGATCAGCGTCAAAGACACCGATCCGGCCCGGGCCGCCGCGCTGGCGGGCGCGATGGCCAATCAGTTCGGCGTGATCGTCCCGACGCTCGGTCAGGCCCCGGTCCCCAACGGCGTCAGCGGTCCGGTGACCCCGGTGCAGCGCCCCGAGCCGGCTGAAACGACCGCGCCGCCGACCCCGTCGCCGGACGTGCCGGCAACGACGGGCCCCACCGGGAAACCATGGCCGGCGGCCCGAGCGACGGTGGTCGAGCCGCCCCGGGTGCCCACCGTTCCGGTCTCGCCAGTGCCGATGCGCAACATGGTGATCGGGTTCATCGCCGGTGTCCTTCTGGCCATCGCGGTCGCGCTGACCCGCGAGGCCAGCGACCGCACCATTCGCACCCGCGAGAAGCTGGAAGGCGTTTCAGGCCTGCCGATTTTGGCGGAGCTGCCCGGAAAGCGCGGCACCGTTCCGCGCTTCGGCACCGACGCGGCATCCGACGATGCCGTCCGTGGCCTGCGCACCCGGCTGCTCAGGGCGGTAGGACCGGAGGCCCGCCGGGTGCTGGTGACCGGACCGTTCGGCGGCGAAGGCACGACGACGACGGCGATGAACCTCGCGCTCGCGCTCGCCGAAATGGGCGAAGACACACTGCTTGTCGAGGGCGACAGTCGCCGGCATGTGCTGGCGGGCCTGCTGCGGGTCGAATCCGGCGAGGGACTGGGCAACGCGTTGGCCAACCCCGCCATCGCCGCGGAAGCCGTGAAGCCGACGCCGATTTCGCGGCTGTTCATCCTGGCGTCGCGGTCCGCGCGCCGCGAGAGTTTGCCCGCCAGTGCCTATTTGCCGGAAGTGCTCGACCGGGTCCTGCAGGAATTGTCGTCGCGCTTTGATCGAATCGTGGTCGACGGTCCCCCGGTCCTGGCGACGGCCGACGCCGGGCTGCTGGCCGGTGCCGTCAACGCGACGGTGTTGGTGGTGCGGGCGCGGCGCACCACGGCCGACGAGCTCAACGATGCGCTGACCGCTCTGCGTGCCGCCGGCGCGCACGTCGTCGGGACCGTGTTGGTCGATGCGCGCCAGTCCCTGCACATCAGGGCGGCGGACCGCGCCTACCGATCGAAGGCCAGCGGGTCGGCGTGAACCTCTACCTGCGGGCTCGTCATCGCCTGGCGGTGGAGGGAACGCTGCTGGCGATGTTCGTGTTCGGGTGTTTCGCGTTCGGCGTGTTCTCGGTGCGCCGAACCACCGAGGGAGTGCTGCTGACCGCCGCGTTGTTCTGCGTGGTCGTCTACTGGGTGAAACCCGAAGGAATGGTGGCGGTCACGCTCTTCGGTGCCTTCGCGGCGCTGCCCGAAGGCCTGCACGTCGGCAAAGTCATTGGCCCCGTGACCATCTACGCCTACCACGTGGCCGCGGTGCTCGCGATCTGCTACCTGATCCCGACCGTGCGTCCGCGGGCCCATGATTTCTTGTTGCCGGGGCTGTTGGTGCTCACCGTGGTCTGGTCCACCGTCACCGGGTTCGAAACCGGCCATGCCGACCTGGTGGTGATGCGCGAATCGACCACCATGATCGAAATGGCCATCGGATTCGTGTTGGCGTTGTTCGTCGTCTACGGCGGTCACGTCAAATTCTCGATCCGGGTGATGATCGTGATCCTGTGGTTTTCCGCGGGCATGGCGATTGTGAGTTCGCTGTTCGCCATCCGGCTGGCCGGCCGCGCGGAAAGCCTGGAGGGCGCCACGGGTGCCGGCCAGGCCGTGCGCATCATCCTCTCCACCCAAACGCCGGCCACCGCCATATTGTCCGCCCTGGTCGCTGCCCCGATCGTCGGACGAGTAAGGCCCGCAATGTATTTCGCACTCGGCCCGCCGGCGCTGAGCATCTCGCTGTTATCCTTCTCCCGCAACACGCTGATCTCCATGGGGGTGGCGGCCGGCGTGGCGTTGGTCGGCAGCCTGAGCTGGGCGGCGGTGCGGCGCACGATCACCACCGCCACGGTCGGATTGGCCATGATCGCGGTGACGGTGCCCGGGTCGCTGTTCTTGCTGCAACGCTCGAAGACCGGGGCGTGGCTCAGCGATCAATACGCCGCCTTCAATCAGCGGGTGCTCGGCGGGGTGACGTCCAGCGCACTGGCAGTGGACGATTCGGCGTTGGAACGATTACGGGAAATCAATCTGCTCAAGGAGACCATCGCCCAGGCCCCGGTGTTCGGCCATGGCCTGGGCTACGTCTATCAGCCACCAACCGGGGACGACGAGTTCCACCTGTACCTCTATCCCGCCTACTCCCACAACTTCTACCTGTGGTGGCTTGCCAAGGCAGGAGCGGTGGGCATGGCGGTGTTCGCGATATTCGCGCTCACACCCGTGATCCTGGCGCTGCGCTGCGCGCCGGCCGCGGCGAAAATCAGCGCGGCGGTCGCCGCCGGACTCCTTGCGATATCCGCCGTCTGGCCGCTGCCGGAGATGCCGATGGACGCGCTGGGCCTGGGTGTGGCCTTGGGCGCCGCAATGGGATACGCCGGCCTGCGGCGCAGGAGCGGTGACGCGGCCCCCACCGACGCCGACCCCGCGCCGACGTCCGGTCCGACCGATCATGCCAATGCCGGCATCGCCACGGCCCGCTGACCGCGCCCGCGCGGGCCGAACATGATCGCGGTGACGCACGTGGGGCCCGACATGTACAGCATCGGCGGGACGCAGTCGGTGATCCGGGTGATCCGCGACAACAGGATCGGCGCCGACGAGATCCGGGTCCTGTCCACGTGGGCGGGCCCGCACCACCACGTCAGGAGCCTATTGCTCACCGCCCGTGCGGGGTTGGTGCTGTCGCGAGCACCCCGCGCCACCATCGTGCACTTTCACATCTCCAACGGCGGCGCGTGGTTGCGGGAGGGATCCCTGATCCGCCTGGCCAGAGCGCGCGGCCTCCGGGTGATCGTCACGGTCCACGGCTCGGACTTTCCCGAGTTCGCCCAAGCGAATCCGCGGTTCGTGGGCGCCACGTTGCGCCAGGCGGATCATGTCATCACCCTGTCGCAGGACGCGGCCGCCGCGGTTGCCGGGGTGGCGCCCAGTACGGCAACCACCATCGTGGCGAACCCGATCGTCGTTGATCGGGACGCCCCCGGCGCCGGCTCCACGCCGCCCGTGGTGCTTTTCGCCGGCGCCGTCGGGCGGCGTAAAGGAGTCGACAAACTCGTCGCGGCGTGGCGGCTGCTGCTCGCCGAGGGGATCGAAGGGCGTTGTCGCATAGTCGGTCCCATCGACGACTACACGCCGCCGCCGACGGAGCGGCTGACCGTCGAAGGCCCGGTGCATCCCGACGCCGTCCGTGAGCTGCTCCGCTCGGTTCGCGTGGTCGCGTTGCCGTCGTCCGCCGAGGGCATGCCGATGATCCTGACCGAGGCCCTCGCCGGGGCGCGACCGTTTGTGGCAACTCCCGTCGGCGGGACGGCGCAGATCGCCCCGGATCCGAGCATGATCGTCCCGCTGAATGACGTGCCCGCACTGGCCGCGGCGATCGGACGCTATTTGCGCGACCCGGATTTGGCCGAGCGCGACGGGCTGCGCGGACAGCAGCACATCGCGGCCACCCGGAGCCCCGCGGTCATCGACGCGCGGCTGCGCCAGATCTACGAGGGCTGTGGCATTGCGGCGGGTTGAACTTCAGGGACCGCAATTGGCGGTCAGCGCAATCGGTTTCGGATGCGGCTCGTTGATGCAGTCGCCCTCGCGGAAGCAGCGGATGGCCGTGCTGGCCAGCGCGCTGGCCGCCGGCATCACCCATTTCGACACCGCGCGGATGTACGGCCTGGGCAGGGCGGAGGCCGAGCTGGGAGCGTTCCTGCGCACGGTCGACCGCGACACCGTGACCGTCGCGACCAAGTTCGGCATCGACGTGGGCGGCACGGCGCGCCGCCTCGCCCGATTCCAAAGTCCCGCACGGGCTTTGCTCCGGAAGGCGCCCGCGCTGCGCCGCTCCGTCAAGCGGCGCCAGGCGCCATCGCAGACCGCCCGCGTGTACGACGCGGCCATCGCGGCGCGCAGCCTGGACCAGAGCCTCGCGGCGCTCGGCGTCGACTACGTCGACATCCTGTTCGTGCACGCCCCGCGGCCCGGCGACACGGTGGCCGGCGACGAACTCCGCGAATTCTTCGAACGCGCCCGCCGGCAGGGCAAGATCCGCGCCTGGGGCGTCTCGCAGGACGAGGGGCTCGACACGGACTTTGCCCGGACCTTCGCCCCCGACGGGGTGAGCCAGCTGCGCAGCGACCTGCTCAACCCGGCGCCGCGACCCGCCGACCTCGCCTTCGGCGTCCTGAGCGCGCCGTACCGACAACTCACGGCAGCGTTGCGGGCCGACCCGGAGTTGGCGGGACGCTGGCGCGAAGCCCTGCAGACCGATCCGCTGGCTCCCGGCACGCTTTCCACGCTGATCCTCGGATCGGCCGCGGCCGCAACCGGGTGCCCGGCGATTCTCTACAGCAGCACCAGGCCCCGCCGCGTCGCCGAGGCGGCGACGGCCGTCTCGTCGCCGCCGGACGCGCAGACCGTGTCGCGATTCCTGGCTCTGGTCAAGGAGTTTCGTGCGGGGGCGGCCGCGTGATCCGCGGCGTGGCCCACTTCGCGCCCGGCATCGCCATCGAGACCGACGTGGCGATCGTCGGGGCCGGCCCGATCGGCATCGCGACCGCGCTCGAGCTGGCGGCGGCGGGCGTGCAGGTGACGCTCATCGAAAGTGGCCTCGAGCGCATGGACCGGGCGGCGCAGGAATTGTCGAGCTTCGATTCGCGCCAGGACGACTACTTCCATTCGCGCAGCGAACTCACGGTCCGCCGGCAGGTCGGAGGGACCTCGGCGCTGTGGGGCGGGCGCTGTGTCAAGTTCGACCCCATTGATTTCGAGGATCGGCCCCTCACCGCGCAGGCGCCCTGGCCGATCGGGCACGACGACGTCGAGCCGTATCTGCAACGCGCCTGCGATTGGGCGGCCTGCGGCCGGGCGGCTTTCAACGCGCGCGATATCCCCGAAATCGCGCACCGCGACATGATCCGTGGACTGCCCGACGGCCGGGTGCGCACGACGGACCTCGAACGCTGGGCCCTGCCAACGCGTTTCGGTCGCGAATACCGCACCGCGCTGCGGGACGCTCCCGGTTTGACGTTGTGGACCGGTCTCACCTGCACCGAAATCGTGACGCCGCCGTCCGGTGACCGCGTCGATCATCTGGTGGTCAAGACGCTCGACGGCCGGCAGGGCACAGTGGTCGCGACGGACTACATCGTTGCGACCGGCGGCTTGGAGGCCACCCGTCTGCTGCTGGCGTCGGACCGCCATCATCCCGGCGGGCTGGGAAACGCGGGCGGGCACCTGGGTCGGTGGTACATGGCTCACGTCGAGAGCCGGGTGGCACGCGTGCAGTTCAACACCGACCAGATCCTCTATGGGTACGAACGCGACAACGACGGTGTCTACGTTCGCCGGCGCTTCACCTTCGACCCGCACCTGCTGCGCGAATCCGGCATGCCCAATGCCGCAGTCTGGCTGGTGAATCCGCCGATCAGCGATCCGGGCCACGGAAGCGGCATTCTGTCGGGGGTTTATCTGACCCTCATCTCGCCGCTCGGCCGGTTCCTGCTCGCCGGCGCCATTCGTGAGGCACACACGAAGACGGACGGACCGCCGCGCATCGTCGCGCACCTGCGCAACATCGTGCGAGACCTGATCGGATCGATCCGCTTCGCGATCGAGTTCTGTTACGCCCGGTTCCTGCGCAAGGGCAGGAAGGCACCGGGATTCTTCGTCAAGAGCGCCGACAACCGCTACCTGCTGCAATACCACGGCGAGCACCTTCCGCACTGGGAAAGTCGCGTCGAGCTGACCGACGAGCGAGATGCCCTGGGCATGAGGCGGATTCGCACCCATATGCACTTCTCCGAGGCCGACTACCAGAGCGTGCGCAAGGCCATCGTCGCGATCGACGAGCACCTACGTCGCCACGGCGCGGGCTACGTGGAGTGGCTGACCGACGACGTCGAGGCGTTGGTGCGTGCCTACATGGCGAAGCGGACCGGCTTCCACCAGGCGGGAACCACCAGGATGTCGGATTCGCCGCAGGACGGCGTCGTGGACCCGCAACTGCAGGTGCACGGCGTCCGCGGCCTACACGTGGCCAGCACGTCGGTGCTGCCGACGTCCAGTCAAGCCAATCCGACACTCGTCGGGATCGCGTTGGGCGTCCGCCTTGCCCGGCGCCTTGCGGACGCTCGCGGCGCGGTCACGTCGCCGTTGCCCACATGTCGTCGATGAGGGACTTCGTCTGCGCGATGTTGGCGCGGCTGGACGCGCCGAACACGATCGACCGGATCTGCGGCTGGTTGCAGACGTACTCGATCGCCTCGCGCGGCGGGATCGCGCCCGAGGCGAGGACGGACATCGCGATCAGCCGGCACCGGCGGTCGCGGACGGTCTTCTCGTAGAGCTCCACACCGCCGCACATCCGGAAGCCGATCTTGTTGAAATTGGCGCACACGATCGGGTTTTCGATGCCCTGCCTGTCGAGCGCATCGAGGAGCCTGGGCAGGTTCATCGTGATGAAGCCCGGCTCGGCGTCGTACTTGAGCCTGACGTGGTCGGAGAACAGCCGGAAGGCCTCGTCCATTCCGAGCCCGAGCAGCAGGTCGGTCACCACGTTCTGGATGAAGATGACGGGCGTCGACAGTCCGGCGAACATCTTCATCTCGGCATCGACCAGGAGTTGCATCAAGGGCTCGACGTCCTTGCTGGCGATCGCGACGCCGCCCTTGAACATCGATCTGACGGCGCCGTTGTCGGGCAAGAACTTCCGCAGCGCCTCAACGATGCCGAATTCGGTCACGGCGTTGGCGTATTTGTGCGCGTACGGCATGCACGGGTAGAAGACGTAGTCGGGGTATTCGGTACGGTTGGCGCGGAAGTGATCACAGATCTCACCGACCCGATCGTGGGTGGTGCAGACGAAGGTGCGGATGCCCTCCCGATAGGCGTCGTCCAGCGTCGCGAGCACGGCGGGCAGATGCTGGAAGCGTATCGCCTGTGCCCGTGCCTTGTCCTCGGACATGTGATTGACACCGAAGAACTGGTTGTCTCCGAAAAGCACGCGGTCCATGGTCACGATGCCTTCGAGGTGGCGAGTCTCTTGATGCGCGCGACGATCTCGCGCCGCAAGGCGCCGCGCGGGGATCCGTTCACCGCATCCTGCGGCGGCGCCACGGAGGCCGGATTGCCGGTGATCATGCCGACCACCCGATCGACGTCGAGCGCCGAGCGAAACGTGTTCTCGCCGTCCACCCGGTTCTGTTTGACGCTGTTGGCGAAGTAGTCGATCTGCGCCGAATACTCCTCGCCGCGAAGGTAATACCACACCTGTTCGGTGAGGTCGGTCGTGTACCGGATGGTCCAGCCCTTGCCGAACTCGGGGAGCCGGGGGTGCGCCTCACGCAGGTAGATCTGGCACTCCTGGCGGTCGGCGGTGATGCGGCCGTTGGTTCCCCACACCGAGACCTTCGTCGACATCTTGCGGAAGCTCTCGTCACTCCAGTTCACGCACAGCTGCCCGGTCGCGCCGTCGGGATAGCGCATGGTGCAGTAGACCTCGTCGTCGACGTCGCGCGAGAACACGCTCTGGCGGACCACCCCGTCGACCGAATGCGGCACGCCGGCCACGAAGTTGATCAGATCGATGGCGTGACAGGCGTAGTCGTAGAGGGCGCCGCCACCCTCGGCCTTCACGCCCCGCCAGGTGCTGCCCTTTTCCCGGAGCACCACCGGACCGTACGCTTCGGCGCGGACATGGTGGATGCGCCCCAGCGCGCCGGAGGCGACGATCCGCGCCGCCTCCCGGAAGGAGCCGATGAAGCGGCAGTGATAGCCCACCTGGGTGACGAGCCCCCGCGTCTCCGCCAGGGTCACCAGCCGCTCGCCATCCGTGACATCGAGCACGAACGGCTTCTCGCAGAAGACGTGTGCCCCAGCCGTTAGCGCCTTTTCGACGATCGGTGCGTGCAGCCTGGAGGGGACGGCGACCACGACCGCTTCGGCGTCGGTCGCCGCCAGCATCCGGTCGAAGTCGTCATAACAGTTCAGGCCGGTGTATTTGGACAGGACGTCGCGCACATAGCCGGCCGAATCACAGATGCCCACCACGTCCAGGTCTGGATGCGTGCGCAGGATCGCGAGATGCGACAGCCCCATCTTTCCGAGACCGACCAGGGCCGTACGAATCATCGTGTGCGCCTTTCACTCTTCGTTCGAGTCCCGCGGCGACGTGTGCGGCGAAGGTGAAGAGCCGCAGGGGCGGGAGGGGTTCCACTTTGCTCGGATGATGGCGCCCGGTGCACGGATGCAGCACGGCCGCCGCGCAGTCGATCGCTGCGCCGACGCCTATCAAGACATACGGGCATCCCTGTCCTCGTACGCAGTGAGATCGCCTGCTCTAGGGGCGCTCAACGCAACGATGATGACGTTAGCATCGGTGGGTTGCCGATTTCGTCGATCTCGTCGATCTCGTCGCCCGCCGCCCGTCGGCGGCGTACATCCACCCGGTGCCGGCCGAGTTTCGTTGGTATATGCCAGAACGCGATTGAGGCGAGGCCGGGTTCATTACCATTGAGCTGCCACCGCGCCTCGTGCGGTGAGGGCGGGAGCGAAAGCTCTTGTCGTGCGGCCGCGTTTGGTCGCGAGCGCCTGAGATGAGGGAGGACATGGGCCGCCTGCTCCTCATCGCGTCCTCCGGCGGGCACATCTACGAAATGTTCTGCCTGCGGGAGTTCTGGCAGGACAAAGATCGGTTCTGGGTGAGTTTTCCCACCGCCGACGCCCGGTACCTGCTGCGCGACGAGAAGGAGATCTACTGGGCGGCGCACCCCACCGTCCGCAATGTTCCCAACCTGCTGCGCAATCTGGTGTTGGCGCTGCGGCTGCTGATCCGCCACCGGCCCGCGATGATCCTGACCACCGGATCGGGCGTGGCCGCCCCGTTCCTCTGGCTGGCCTGGCTGCTGCGAATCCCCACCGTCTTCGTCGAGTCGATCACCCGCATCACCGAGCTGTCCCTCACCGCCCGGATGGTAAAGCCTTTCGCCTCCCGGTTTCTGGTGCAGTGGCCCGAGTTGGTCGACCGCATTCCCCGCACCGAATATCACGGGAGGATCGTGTGATCTTCGTGATCATGGGGATGGAGGTGCACCCGTTCGACCGGCTGGCCCGCGCGGTCGACGAGCTGGCCCGGGCGGGCACGGCCGGGGAGGACTTTTTCGTGCAGCTCGGCACCTGCCGCTACGAACCGCGCCACGCGAAGTTCGAACGCTTCCTGTCCTTCGGGGACGTCTGTGACCAGATCCGGTCCGCATCGGTGGCCATCAGCCACGCCGGCGCCGGATCGGCCTTGCTGTGCATCGAGCAGGGCAAGCATCCGGTGGTGGTGCCCCGTCGCTCGCGGCTCGGTGAACACGTCGACGAGCACCAGCTGCCGTTCGCCGAGAAGCTGGAGGCGGGCGGCCTGGCCACCGTGGTCCGGCAGATGGAGGAGCTTCCAGCGGCGATCGCGGCGACGCGGTCTCGGGTGGCACCCGCCGATGCGCTGGGCCGCGCCCGCGAGCTGACCGGATGGCTCGAGACGTTCTGGCGTGGACTGGCCTGAGCGTTTCCGGTCAGCGCCGCCGGGCCGTCGTCACCGCGGCGATGACCTCCAGCAAGCGGTCCGCGACCAGGTCGACCGAGCACCGCTGTGCGTAATGGCGTGCGGCCTCGGCCCCTTGCGCCGCGGCGACGTCGGGGTCGGCCAGGGCGTCGAATGCGGCGGCGAGCCCGGCCACGTCGTCGATGCCGACCGGGGGACAACCCGGTGGCTGGTACTCGGGCAGGGCACCGGCGGTGGACACGATCGGCATCACGCCCAATTGCATCGAGAGCACTTGCACGCCGCTTTGCGAAGCACGCCGGTAATGGGCGATCGAACCCTTCGCGGCGGCCAGCGCCGGGATGACGTCGGCGTAACGGAAGCTGCCGTTGCGCCAGCGCGCGTGTTTGGGCAGGGCGGTCGCCTCGAGTGACCCGCCGCCGATGAGCACCAGATCGTCTCCGCGCCAGGCGCCCCCGAGCACATGTCGCTGCCAGGCCTGCAGCACGACGTCGACGTTCTTGTACGGGTTGAGGCGGCCGAACATCACGAAATCGCGGCGCCCTTGCGGCCCGACGAACGCCGGCAGCCGGTCCAGGTCGAGGTCGCTGGCCAGCGGCACGACATGCACGGGCGTGCCGGCGATGTCGCGGCGCGCGGCGACGGCGGTCGCGACGTAATCGCTGTAGGTGACAGTGGCCGCCGAACGGGCGCCCCAGCGGTCGAAGACCGCACGTTCGTAGGCCGGCGTCAGTTCGTCGGGATCGTGTGGCCGATCGTCGTGCACCACCTGGATGCGTGGGACCCGTCCGGCCAGCGCGATCCAGCGGGGATCTCTGACCAGTTCGGCGATCACCACGTCCGGCCGGTACTCGCGGATGCGGCGCCAGGCCCGCAGCGTCGGGAGCCACGTTGCGCCCCTGCGGAATCGCGGGTCGAGCACCAACTCGTAATCGCGCGCGGCGTCGGACTCCGGGTGCTGGTCGGAGGTCACCAATAACACGTCGGCGCCGTGGCGCAGCAGCGCTTCGGCCTGCACGCGCACCGCCGGCCGTGTCCACGGCGAAAGCCAAAGCACCCGGGGCGAATTCACAGCACGGCCCCGATCGCATCGAGGTAGGCATCGGCCATCGCCTCGACCGTGTAGTGCTTGCGCATGCGCTCGTAGCCACGTTGCCCCACCGACGGCAACGCGCCCGGGTCGGCCAAGATCCGGGACAGCTGTTCTCGCCAGCCCGAGACCGACACGGGCTCGACGAGGAATCCGGCCCGGCCGAAGTCCAGCATCTCCGGGACAGCGCAAACCGCCGACGCCGCAACCGGTATGGCTCGCGACATCGCCTCGAGGATCACCACCGGGAAGGCCTCGGAGCGGCTCGGCACGCACAGCAGATCCGCGTCGGCCAGGGCCGGGCCGGGCCCCGCCGACCAGCCGCGCCACTGCACCCGCTCGCCCAGGCCGGCGGGGGTGGCCGCCTGCAGCCTCTCCCGGTCGGGTCCGTCGCCGAAAATGGATAACCGCCAGGGCATCCCGTCGAGCCCGCTCAGCGCCTCGATCAGCAGGTGGGGGTTCTTGTGTTCGACGATGCGGGACAGCATCACCAAATGCAGCGGCTCGCCGCCAGGTCGCTGCCGGGGCCTCGGCTCGCCGATGTCCGCGACACCGTTGGGTGCGATGAATCGCCGCCCCCGCAGCCGATGCTGGGCGACCAGCATGTCCCAATGCCGTTGCGCCAACACGATGAATCCGTCGGCACGCCGCATCGCCGCCGTCAACGGCCGCGAATAGATGGGCCGGTCCTCCTCGGGGGGGACGTGCGGCGCAACCAGCCAGCGCCGCTTTCGGCCGGCCGCGCGCCACAAACTACCGAAGCCCACCTCGGTGTTGGTGTCGCCGGTGACGACCACCGCCGGACCCTCGGCGACGTCGACCATCGGCGCCCACCAGGGTTGGCGCACGACGCGCACGGCGTCCGGAATCTCCGAGATCAGGGGGCCGAGCCGCTGAACGCAGACGATGGTGACCGGGAAGCCGCGACGGACCAATTCCGTTGCCAGCAGCGCCTTTTGCCGCTCGGCCCCGCCGTAGACCAGGCGGTTGGTGGTGATCACGATCGTCGGCAGCGGCGTGCGGCGGCTTCGGGCGGCCCCACGCGCGACCCGCGGTGGCCGCCGCAACCGGTCCAGCAGGGCGGCGCCGGCCAGATACGCGTCGGCGAGGTGCACATTCTTTTGGTGCTCGAGCAGCAGCGCGGTGTTGGCTCGGCGCAGGTCCTGATCGCGGCCCGCATCGCCGTCAGCGGGTGGCGCGGTGGCGCGTTCGGCGCCGAGCTCGTCGGCCGACAGAACGCGCCATCCCGCAGCGCGGGCTCGGGCCTGCCAGTCGGCGGCCTCGCCGGAACCGAAGAATTCCTCGTCGAAACCGCCGATGGCGTTCCAGGCAGCGCGGTTGATCGCCAGCACGGTCGCGCCCGCAACGGGTCTCGGCCGTATCGTTGCGAGGCCCCGTGGTGCCCAACCGGTTTCGGCGGCCCGCACAATCGGTGAAACCGCCGCCACCCGAGGCTCGCGAAGTAACTCCCGGGTGCGGGTGAGCGGGCCCAGCAGCCGGGCGTCGGGATCGAGCACCAACAGGTCGGCGTCGGCGGGTGCGTGGTCCACCAGCGCGTTGCACGCCGCGGCGAAGCCGACATTGCCCGGTTTCGACACCCATTGCACCGCAGGGTATTCCGCGGCCAGCTCGGCTCGTCCGGGAAGTTCCTCGTCGCTGCTGTGGTAGACGTAGACCGCCACCGCGGTCAGCTGCTCGGCGACACTGGCCAGGCAGCGCTGTAGCGACTCGTGGCTGCGACGGTGCGCGATGAGCACCGCCAGCGAGCGGACGGTGGACAGGTCGGTCGGCTCGCCGACCGGGCGCTTCAGATACGCCCGATCCGTTGTGCGTTTCATGCCGCCAGCTGATTGCGGCGCAGGGAGGTCAGGCTCGACCAGCCGAGCGGGCCGGCGACGGCGCTGGTGGCCAGGTAGGCCGCGGCGGCGGCGAGCAGGACCACGACGACGTGATGCCCCGAAAGTAGCAGCGCCACAGCCACACTCGCTGCCGTCGGGATCAGCAACCGCAGCACGAACAGCACCGGCGTGCGGTAGCCGCAGTGACGGCGCAACCACCAGGTGCTGACCATCATGTTGAAGAACTCCGTGCACACCAGCGCGACGCCCGGCCCGACCGCACCGTACCGCCCCGCAAGGCTGAGGTTGAGTGCGACGTTGACCACCAGGGTGGCCATCGTCAACCAGAACAGGATCCGCTGATGATGACTGGCGACCAATCCCTGGCCAAGGGTGCCGCCGACGAAACGCAGGGCCGCCGCGACGAACAGCAGCGCCAGCGTCGGCGTGCCGCGCTCGACGAACGCTTTGTCGCCGAAGAACGCGATCAGCGGTCCGGACAGCAGCGCCCCGACGGTGGCCACGGGTACCGCCACAAAACACATCAGCTCCACGCTGCGGCGCAGAAATCCCGCGAAGGCGGCGACGTCACGCGAAAACAGCTCGGTGGCCGTCGACAGCGTCGACTTGTGAAAGATCAGCGAGACCACGATGGTGTTGAACGCGACCGTGAAGGCCAGCCCGTACACCCCGACTTCGGAATGCGTGCTCAGCAAGGACAGGATCACGCCATCGGCGCGGCAGTACAGCAGGCCGACCACCAGGAAACCGATCAGCGGCAGGCTTTCCCGTAACAGGTCGGCCGCCTCCCGCGGTGCGAAGATCGGGCGTACCGAGATGTGCCGCGTCGCCGCGGCGCCCTGGATCAGCAGCTGCACGGCGGGCGGGATCAGCTGCGCGACGGCGAACCAGATGACGTCCGACCGCATCGCAACCAGGCAGGCGACCATGGCCAGCGTGCCCGTTCGGGCGGCGACGTCGGAGATGGCCACCGCCGAGAATCGGACGGTGGCAAGAAATACCGGCTCGAAACGGGTCACCATGGTCTGCATCAGCAACGCTCCCGAGAGCACGACGAGCATCACTCGCACCTCGGGGTCGTGATAGATGAGCAATCCGGAGACGGCGGCCAGCACCGCCAGTGGCACGCAATAGATCAGGGCCAGGCCGCTGTTGATGCGCACCAGGCGCTCCAGATCGCCGCGGCCGGAGGTCACCCGGCGCACGATCACCGTTGCGATGCCGAGATCGGCCAGGCTGGTCCACATGGCGATGAAAAGCACCGCGATGGAGAGTTGGCCGTAACGCCCGGGCCCCAGATAGCGAGCGGTCATGGCCACCGAGACCACCGAGGCCAGCATGCCCAGAGCGCGGCAGATCAACTGGATCGAGAACGCGTGCGCCATCCGGGTGAGCGGCACCGACGGCACCAACGCATCGGCTGCCGTCGGCTCGGTCATGGCTCGCGAGCCTAGTAGGCTCCGTGGCTTGTGAGTACCGCTTTCACCGTCTTGGCGATAATCACCAGATCGCCTGACATCGACCAGTTGTCGACGTAGGACTGATCCAGCCGCACCGACTCTTCCCAGGAAAGGTCCGAACGGCCGCTCACTTGCCACAGTCCGCTGACTCCGGGCTTGACCAGCAACCGGCGCTTCACGTCGTTTTCGTAGTTGTCGACCTCGCGCCGCAACGGAGGCCGCGGCCCGACGACGCTCATGTCGCCTTTGAGGACGTTGATGAACTGGGGCAGCTCGTCGATGCTGTAGCGGCGAAGGATTTTGCCGATGGGGGTGACCCGGGGGTCGTCGCGCATCTTGAACAGCATGCCGCCGGCGCCCTCGTTGAGTGACAGCAGTTGCTCGAGCTGGGTGTCCGCCCCGTCGGTCATGGTGCGGAACTTCAGCATCGTGAAGGGCTTTCCGTCGACGCCGATGCGTTCCGACGGGTAGAAGACGGGCCCCCTGCTGGTCAGCTTGATGGCGATGGCAGCAGCGATGAGAATGGGCGCGGTGGCGACCAGCGCCGCCAGCGAGAACAGGAAGTCGAAGGCCTGCTTCTGAAAGCGGTGTGCCCCTTCGTATTGCGGCTTGTCGACGTGCAGCAGGGGCAGGCCCGCGGTGAGGCGCAGCGTCAGGCGCGCCGCGGTCACGTCCATCACACCGGGGGACACCACCAGGTCGACGTCCATCGTCTCGAGCTGCCACATCAGCTCTCGGATCCCGTGCATCCCAAAGTGATCCGTCTGTGTCAGCGCCACTGTGTCCGCGCCGCAGCTGGCGATAGCGGTGGCCGCATGGGTCTGGTCGCCCAGGATCGGGATCTCCCGGCCGCCGATGGTCAGCGTGTTGCCGCGGCCCGGACCATAACCGGGGATGCAGACACCGACCACGATGCAGCCGGCCAGCGGATTGCGGGCCAGTTCGTGCGCGAGGTGGGTCACCGCCTGGCGGTCGCCGATCGCCAAAACCCGGGTCTGGCAATGGCCGTCGGCCCGCTTGCGGTTGACGTGCTTGCGCCACCCGCTGCGGCTTCCCAACAACGCCAGCGTCCCGACGGGCAGCGCGATGGCCAGATAGCCGCGGGCCAGATCGACCTTGGCAAGCAGCGTGACCATCGCGATGATCCCGAATGTCCAGAAGGATGCCGTGCCGATCCGCCGGTACTCCTCGATGCCCGCCCCGATGATCCGGCTCGAGCGCGTCTGGAACACCGCGAGGGCCGACAGCCACAGTGCCGCGAAGAGGAAGGAGAACAGCGTCATCGTCGGGTCCGAGTAACCCGAGGTGTTCGCGATCTCCCCGAACCGGACATACTGAGCCAACAGCACCGACGCGCAGACGATCACCGAGTCGCTGATCCGCAGGTACTGCGAGTACTGATCCTGCCAGCGCCGCAACGCGTTGCCGCCGGCCGAGGACGCCGGAGCGGCGGTTGCCGGGGAGCCGTTGGTGTCGCCGCGGCGCACCGCGGTCGTGTCCGCGGGCCAGGGCTTAACCGGTCGGCGGCTGGGCATGATGTCCACGGTGTTGCGAATCATTACCGACTGATGCATGTCGCCACCTGTTCCACTGGAACCAATCTGGGTTTGCGTGCGGGCCAGCTCGCGTCCTGCTCCGAGATGACCGTGACCGGAATGGGCCACGAGATGCCGAATTCGGGGTCATCCCAACGGATCCCCTGCTCGTCGGTCATCGCGTAGTCCCCGCTGACCTGGTAGCTGACCTCGGTGTCGTCGACCTGAGTCTGGAAGCCGTGCGCAACATAGGGCGGCAGGTACAGCGTCCGGTGGTCGTCGGCGCTCAAGTCGACCATCACGTGGTCGCCATAGGTCAGCGAGTCGGGACGGACGTCGACCGCGACGGCGGCGATGGCGCCGCGCGTGCAGCGGACGAGCTTGGCCTCGGCGTGTGGCGGCACCTGACGGTACAGCCCACGCACGGTGCCCCGGGTGTAGTTGAAGACGATATTCGTCTGCGAGACATCGAAATTCAGCCCGTGATTGGTGAAGTCCCTGGCGCAGAACGTCCGTGAGGAGAACCCGCGATGGTCACGGTGGATTTCTAAATCGATGATTGTCACCCCGGCGACCTTGGTAGGCGTGTATTTCACTTACCGCTCCTTCTTGACTACCGGGCCTGGAAAACCGTTGCGCTCATGCGTGGGTTTACGCGTATCCGGCGGCCGGCGGGCGGGTCATCACGGTCGGGATAACGCCGTATCGGGGTCCGAGCGATTTGCCCGTCGCGGCCGCCAGGCGCGGCAACGACCCCATGACGCTGGGGGGCACGTTCGCGCCGGCGAGGTTGATGGCGGGCAGCGCGGAGACGGCGCTGTTGGCGGCCGGGATCACGCTCGTCCAGCTCGCCGGCACGGCCAGCGGGCCCAGCGACGCGGCGCTGCCGAGGCTGCCGAAGACACCCGAGCCGAGCGATCCGAGCGCGCCCGCGCCGGAGCTCGCCGCGCTGGCTGCCCCCGACACCGCGGCCGCGGCCCCGCTGCTGGCGGCATTCGCCAAGCCCTGTGCGGTTTGGGCCATGCCGAGGATGGAGGACATCCCATACAGCGGGGTGGCCGCCGCCGAGAACGCGCTGGGAATGGCGCCGGGTATGCCCGACGCGAGGCCCGTCATGATCGACGAGTCGGTCGCCGTGCTCCCGGTGGTTCCGAGGGTGGTGCCGACGTCGCTGCCGGTGTCGGTCAGCATGGAGACGCTGGACTTCATCGGCGAGGAAAGCTGGTGCAGCGTGGTGGGCACCTTCGACACCACCTGGGCGAGGTTTGCCTGCTCGGTTTGCGCGGTGACCCGCCCGACCGTCGCGGCCTGCTCGGCCACCCCGCTCTCGTTGGTCATCTTGGGCGCCGGGTTGAACTGGGTCACCGAGCACGCGGCCGCGGAGCCCGCGGCGTACTCGTACATCGCCGCGGCGTCCTGCGCCCACATTTCGCCGTACTCGGCCTCGGTGGCCGCGATCGCCGCCGCGTTCTGGCCGAAGAAGTTGGTCGCGACCAGCATCGCGAGCTGCGCCCGGTTGGCCGCGACCGCCGGCGGGGGGACCGTCGCCACGAAGGCGGCTTCGTAGACCTCCACGGCGAGCCGCGCCTGACCGGCCGATTCCGCTGCCCGGGCGGCGGCCCCGGCCGTCCACGCCATGTACGGCGCGAACGCGGAGGCCATCGCCAGCGACGACGGGCCCATCCAGCGCTGGGTGGTCAGGCCCGCGATAACCGTGCGGTAGCAACTCGATGCGGCATGCAATTCGGCGGCCAGGCCGTCCCAGGCCACCGCGGCGGCGATCAGCGAAAGCGGGCCGGGTCCGGTGTACATCCGGATGGAGTTGATCTCCGGCGGAAGCGCTCCGAAATCGATCATTTCAGACCGTGACGGGCTGCCGGGCCGACGCGGCGCCGGCGGCGGGAGAGGTGGAGGCGATCGTCGGTGCGTCGACAATCCGCTGGTCAGCCGTGGTCCGTGGGCCGGTTGAGGCCTGTGACCAGCGGTTCGCCGTGACGAACGACATGTGCTTCCCCTTATGCGGTGCAGACGGTCGAGACGATGTTTAGGCCGTTACCAAACTGACGATCTGACAATAGCGTACAAAACATACCAATGGTTTGACAATAGCGTGTGATCTAGACCTCAGGTATTTACGCACGCGTCAAACGGGACAGCCGTATGACTGCTAACCTCTGGAGTGGGCTACATGTCTTGAGCGACACGGGTGCGTGTTCGCTCCCACCCCTGAAGAACCGAGGTAGTTGTGCCCTGCATGAGCAAGGCGTTCGACGACGTAACGGCGGGCGAAACGGCCCGCGGCGTCGGCCTCGGCCGAAACGGCGGCGCCCAACCCGCGCCGCGGGGTACCTGAGCTCGCGAGTGTTATGACGACCCATTCGACTGACGGACGAGCGGACGCGACCCGGCAACAGATCCTGCGGGCCGCATCCCACCAGTTCGCCCGGCGCCCCTACCACGACGTCGGTCTCGACGACATCCTCGCCGAGGCCGAGCTGACCAAGGGCGCCATGTACTTCCACTTCAAGTCGAAGCACGCCCTGGCCGTCGCGATCATCGACAGCCAGACCGAAGCCGGTGCCGTCGCCGTGCAAGAACTGATGACGCGCGGCCTCTCGGGCCTCGAGACCCTGATCGACTTCTCGTATCTGATCGCCATCAAGGACATCAAGACCGATGCCGTCAGGTCGGGACTGAATCTGATGGAGTCGGTCGGCCTCTCGGACGGGCTGCAGGCGAAGTTGTTCGATCAGTGGATCAAAGCCCTGGGCAGGGTCGCCGAGCAGGCCAAGGCCGAGGGCGATATCAACGACGAGTGTGACCCGCAGGACATCGGCCGCCTGATGGTTTCGCTGCACATGGGGCTGCGCAAAACCAGCGACCTGGACGACCCCGAGCGGTTCCTGCGCGACCTGGAGAAGTGCTGGTCTTTGCTGCTGACCGGGATTCTGCAAGCGGACCGCACCGAATACTTCCGCCAATTCCTCAGGCGGCGTGCGGCGCTCGCCATCACCACCAGTTCAGCGGATGCCGACGACCAGTAACGGCGCGGGCAGTTTGCACGGTCGGATCGTTGTAACGACTGATACTGTGAGCCGTCTTGCGGGCAATGTGAAACCAGATGAGCGCTCTGCGCATCCGATGAGATCCCGGAGGTGCGTGCACCATGGCGCGCCAAGTTCGCTCTGAAGCCACCCGCCGGAAGATCCTCGACTCCGCCATCGAAGTGTTCAGTGACGTCGGGTATGCCGCCGCCGGTTGGAGCACCATCATCGAGCGGACCGGAATGACCAAGGGCGCCCTCTATCACCATTTCGATTCGAAAGAATCGTTGGCGTCGAACATCATCGAGGAAGGCTCCGACACCCTTCTCAGCGCTTTCCGCAATGTCTGCGGATCGTCGTCGCCCGGGCTGGAGAACCTGCTGCACGGCACGTTCACGATCGTGGAGGTGCTGAGCTCGGACAAAATGGCCCGCGCGGCCGCGCAATTGGCCACGGCGTTAAGCGGATTCAACGCCGCGGCCTCGCGGTTCTACGCCAACTTGATGCTGGAGACGGCGCAAGAGGCTCGGCGGGCGATCAAAGAGGGAGACCTCCGCAACGAAATCGACCCCGACGTGCTCAGCGCGTCGGTCATCGGCACCATCTTCGGGGCGCGGTTGGTAGCCAACGCGATATCCAGCCACGGCAGGATCGGCAACATCGTCGGCGACCCCACCGAGCGCCTGCATCAGATCTGGAACCTGCTGCTTCCCGGTGTCGTCTCCGAGGCATCGCTGCCCTACTTTCGGCAATTCCTCCGGCGCGAAGAAATGCGTCATGCCGCGGCCAGGGCGTCCCGCGAGGACGCCACCGCGGAATCGCAAACCGATTAGATTTCGCCCATAGCCGGTGCCGAGGCGCCGCGGGATCTCGAAGAGGCGTTGCGAGATACCTTTTCGCGGTCGCCACGACGGCGATTCCGTTATTGGGGTTGAAGCGCTTTCAACAATGCATACTGTTCCGGTGATATACCGGAAATCTCTCGGTCGAGTAATTGCGCTGGCCGGTGTCGTCGGATTCTTGCTGATGAGTGCTCCGGCATCATGGGCTGCGCCGGCCGACCCGGCCCCGTCGACGGACTCGACGACGACCCTGTCGCTGCTCGACGTCGGGTCCGCCTCCACCCTGGAATTCTGGGGGCTGACGAGCAGCCAGCAGCTGACCGTGCCGGTGCTGCACGGCCTGACGCCGGCCGCTTTGAATACGACGGTCGAGCTGCCGATCAATCTGCGGTCGGGGATGATCACCGTGACGCAGGGGGAGCGCACCCTTGCCAGGCTGAACCTGCCCACCGCCGACCAGACACCGATCGCGGTCCCGTTGGCGGGCGCGGAAGTCAACGACAATTGGCTGACGGTCACCGTGCACGCATACCTGGTTCCGGTGGACGGATACTGCCTGTATCAGGAAAGCCCCCTGCGGCTGACCAACGGAACCGTCACCTACACCGGGGCCGAATTGCCGCCGACCACCGTGGCCCATTTCCTGCCGCCGGTGCTGCGGAAGCTGAGCATCTATCTGCCGCAGTCGCCCTCGACGGCGGAGTCCGACACGGCAATTCAGCTCGCCGCCTCCGCCGCCGCGCACTACGGCAAGCAGGTTCCCGACATCGCGGTGATCCCCCTGCAGGAAGGCCAGGCCGCGCCCCCGGCCCCGCCGCAATCGCTGGAGCGCCAGATCGTCGTCAAAGAGGGCCCGGACAACGGGCTTTCGCTGCAAGGCTCCTCCGGTGTGCCGTGGCTGTTGATGTCGGGGCCGTTGAACCGAACCGACGACTCGGACACGGCCGCGTTGTTCAGCGACGTGTCGGAGCTGGCCCTGTCGGCCAAGGCCACGCTGGATTCGCCGAAGCCCAAGGTGCAACTGCCCGGCAATACCGCCTCGCTGGGCGAGCTCGGACAGCCCTTCGCCAACTCGACCTCACTGCAACCGCGGGTGTCGATCGGAGTGGACCAGACCAGGTTTGGCCGATCAATCCACTCGGTGCGGGTGCATCTGCAGGGGTCCTACACCCCGACGTCGAACAACGGCGTCGGCCAGATCGCGGTGACGATCGGCCCGGAAACCATCGACCACTGGCCCACCGACGGCCACGGCACCATCGATCGCTGGATCGACGTGCCCGACCGGCTGCTGCAGCGCTACACCAACCTCGAGTTGGTACTCGACGTGGCGAGCAATGTCGGACACTGCGGCGACTTTTACACCGCCGGACCGGGAAATCAGCTGCTCACCCTGAACATCAACGGCGACAGCACGGTTGAGAGCAGCCCCGCCGCGCCGCCGGTGCCCGACGGTTTTCAGTCGATGCCCCAAACCCTGATGCCCCGCGTCCAGGTCGGCATCGCCGAGCACTCGTTCGTCGACACCGTGCGCGCGCTCGACATCGTGGTGGGCCTGCAGCGAATCAGCTCGATACCGATCGACACCACTGTCACCGGTATCAAACAGGCGATCGACTCCTCCGATCCCGCACTGCTGATTTCCGCCGACGGGTGGAACCAGTCCGAGGTGGCGCTGCCGGTGGCCGCGGGGCCCAGCGGCCCGATCACCGTCAGCGCCGTCGGCCCCGGTGACAAGCCGGCCAAGCTCACACTGGACCCGGTGCTGCGGTTCGCTTCTCTGCAAACGGTTTTCAACCACGGGCGGTCGCTGCTGATCGCGACGTCCAACGGCGCGCCCGGGCAGCTCGACGAGCTGATCAGGTGGCTCAAGAGCGACAACAACAAACACTGGCAGCGGCTCAAGGGTGTCGCGGTGGTGTCGGTGCCCGGGCAAGACCCGGTGACCGTCGACCACCCGCCGCTGGCCGCCGGCGCCCCGGCCGGGGGATCGGCGAGCCATTCCAACCTCGACTGGCTGTACTGGTTCGGCGCGGGCTGGGTGGCGGTGGCCATCGTCGGCGCCGGGGTGATCCTGTGGCGGGTCAGGCGCGAATCATGGCGGCGCCGATAGCGTTTGACCGTTGATGGCGCGAATCAGGGACATCGAGATCCGCCCCGCCGTCAGGAACATCGCAGCCGCAGCGCTGTGCGCCGCCGGTGTCCCGGCACTCACCCGGCGACGACATCGCGACGCGCTCGCCATCGTGATGTTCCACGGCGTGGAAGACGCGCCGCTGTCGCCGCCCTGCTGGCATGTCGGCGGGGTGGCGATGTACCGCCGCCAATTGGAGTACCTGCGCAAGCACTTCAACGTCCTCGCGCTCGAGGAGGCCCTGGCGGCCCTTGCCGACCGGACGCTGCCGCCGCGCGCGGTGGCGATCACGTTCGACGACGGCACCGGCAACCTCGCGACCCACGCTCTGCCGGTGCTGCGCGAATTGAACCTGCCCGCGTCGGTGTTCCTGGCGACGGGTCCGATCGGCACCGGCGAAACATTGTGGCCCGACCGGCTGTGGCTGGCGATCGCCCGCACCGCGGTGGCCGAAGTCGACTTGGCCGCACTGAAATTGGGGACGCGTTCGCTCGACGGCGACGCCAGGCGCGGCCGGGTCTACGCGGCGGCGGTGGAGGCGCTGAAGAACCTCGGCGACACCGAACGCGTCGCCGTGCTGGATGAGGTCCTGGCCGCGCTCGGGTACCGCGACGACGGGGACGCCGGCCCGTTCCGGATGCTCACCTGGGAGCAGGTGCGGGACATGGCCGGTGACCCGCTGGTGAGGCTGTATCCGCACACGGTGACCCACCCCATCCTCGCCCGGTGTGGCGACGACAATGTCGAACGGGAGATCACCGATTCCTGTGTAGCGATCGAACGTGAGACCGGCTCAACGCCAAGGGTTTTCGCCTACCCCAATGGTCGGCCGCAGGATTTCGATGACCGGGCCAAGGATGTCTTGCGCCGCCGCGGGGTGCGCTGGGCGCTGTCCACCACACCGGGATTCGCCGATCGCGGCTGCGACCCGCTGGCCTTGCCGCGGCTGGCGGTCGGCGGCAATGCCACGTTCGACCATTTCCGGCTCACGGTCTGCGGCGGCCTGCCGCGACGGCGGCACAAGCCCGGCGCGGCAGGCCGCCGCTAAGGGTCAGCGGCGCTAGCGCGCCTCTTCCCAGAGCTGTTCGGTCAGATCCTGGAACGCCGCGAGGGCGAACTGATCGTCCACCCGTCGCACGGCGGACTTGCTCATCATCGCGCGCACCACCGAGCCGTCCTTGTGCGCCAGTTCGACGACCATGTTCGCCAGCGCGTGCACCGTCGCCAACAGCGAATCCGAGGCGGGGGCCTGATGGAAGATCTGTTCGAATCGCAGCGACAGGGTCTCTTCCGGCTCGTAACCCATCATGTCGGCAAATGCGGTGTTGGCAAACAAGATACTGCCGTCGTCTCCGATCGCCAGCACCGGAACCGGGATCCGCTCCAGCACAACCAGTGCGGGCAGCTCCTTCAAGGTCGTCATCGGCGATTGGCTCTGTTGCCTGTTCTGGCGTCGTTCCACACCGAAGATTATGGTCTATGCCAGAAGTTATGTTGGACACATTTGTCCAAAGCGTTCCCGATGAATTGGCCGTGGCACCGAACTCGCTTGCTCTTCAACCGAATTGTCCGGGTCTTCGACCGCTGGTCACGCGGCGTTGAGCGGTCCGCTCACTCGACCTGGTAGCGGGGGAACACCCCGGTCGGAGCGGGCAGCGCCGTGCCGGGCGCCAGGCGCGTGCCGATCGCGGCAAACGCTCGTTGGTCTTGCGCCTGCCCGAGCAGATCCAGCAGCTTGCCGGCCGAGTCGGGCATGACGGGCTGGACCAGCAGCGCGGCGATGCGCACCGCCTCGCAGGTGACGTACAAGACGGTGCGGAACCGCGCCTGATCGGCCTCGGACTCGCTCTTGCGCAACACCCAGGGTTGCTGCGCCGAGAAGTACCTGTTGGCCTCGCCGAGCATCAGCCAGATCGCTTCCAGGGCCAGGTGCATCGCCTGCGCGTCGAAATTGGCCCGGACGCGTTCCAACAAACCGTCGGCCGTCGCGAGCAATTCGGTGTCGGCGGCGATCAGCTCGCCGGGTTCGGGAACGACCCCGTCGAGGTTCTTGGCGATCATCGACAACGACCGCTGCGCCAGGTTGCCGAGCTCGTTGGCCAGGTCGGAGTTGATCCGGGTGACGATGGCGTCCTCGTTGAAGCTGCCGTCCTGGCCGAACGGAACCTCGCGCAGCAGGAAATAGCGCACCTGGTCGACGCCGAGCGTGTCGATCAGGTTGATCGGGTCGACCACGTTGCCCACCGATTTGCTCATCTTCTCGCCGCGGTTGAGCAGGAACCCGTGCGCGAAAACCCTTCGCGGCAGCTCGATTCCGGCCGACATCAGAAAAGCCGGCCAGTACACGGTGTGGAACCGGATGATGTCCTTGCCGATCATGTGCAAGTCGGCCGGCCAATAGCGCCGGAACCGTTCCGATTCGGTGTCCGGGTAGCCGACCCCGGTCAGGTAGTTGGTCAGCGCGTCGACCCAGACGTACATCACGTGGTCGGGGTGCTCGGGCACCTGCACGCCCCAGTCGAATGAGGTGCGCGAGATGGACAGGTCGCGCAGCCCGCCCGAGACGAAGCTGACCACCTCGTTGCGCCGCACGTCGGGTCCGATGAAATCCGGGTTCGCCTCGTAGTGGGCCAGCAGCTTGTCGGTGTAGGCCGAGAGCCGGAAGAAGTAGGTCTGCTCCTCGGTCCACGTCACCGGGGCGCCCGTCTCGGTGGCCAGCCGGGTCCCGTCGTCGAGGAGCTCGGTCTCCGATTCGACGAAGAACCGTTCGTCGCGCACCGAATACCACCCGGAGTAGGTGTCCAGGTAGATGTCACCGGCGGCCGACATCCGGCGCCAGAGCTCCTTGGACGCCTCGTGGTGGTCGGGATCGGTGGTGCGGATGAACCGGTCGAAGGAGATGTTCAACCGTTCCTGCAGCCGCTGGAACACATCGGAGTTGCGCCGGGCCAGCTCGGCCGTCGGGATGCCCTCGGCCGCCGCCGTTTCGACCATCTTGAGGCCGTGCTCGTCGGTGCCGGTCAGGAACCGCACATCGAACCCGTCGAGCCGCTTGAACCGGGCGATCGCGTCGGTCGCGATGTACTCATACGCGTGCCCGATGTGCGGATCGCCGTTGGGGTAGGTGATCGCGGTGGTGACGTAATAGGGCCTCATCGCCCTCAACCTTATTTGGGGGCCCATATTGTGTGCGCGTGAGCTCCAAACGTCAGCCGCCCCCGGCCCCCGAGCCGTTGCGCCCGCTCGTCGATGCGCACACGCACCTGGACGCGTGTGGCGCCACCGACGCCGAGGGGGTGCGGGCCATCGTGGACCGCGCCGCGGCGGTCGGGGTTGGCGCGGTCGTCACGAT
>NZ_LZLL01000404.1:0-2980 GCF_001669335.1 Mycobacterium sp. 1245852.3
GGCAGGCCGCGCGGGTCGGGATGCTCTCGGTTCCCCAGCATTGGGCGACGCTGACCTCGTCGGTGACCCCGGCGGCGATGTCCGAGGAGGTCACCCCCATCGAGGCCGGGGCGACCGGCGCCCCCGGCGCGGGGGCCAACGGGCTGCTGCGCGGCATGCCGGTCGGGTCGTTCGGGCGGCGCGGCGCGGCCGCCGGGTACGTCAACAAATACGGGTTCCGCTACAGCGTGCTGACACGCCCGCCGTCGGCCGGATAAGCGGCGGAATCGCAGCATGCACACCCTCACCGTTAGCCGCGGCCGGATTTTATTCCCGGCCTCGATGCACCTGCGCCCGGTCACGTCGGCATCGGCCCTCGGCATCCGCGGCCGACGGGCCCGGGGATCCGACCATTCGCGCAGCTCACGCCCACGATTCGGGCACACGTCGGGGCGGTCGGCCGGCATCGGGCGGCCGGCCCCGACACCCGGCGCAAAGGCGCGCCGGACGGCCGTTACTCCGCTGACCGGCGTAGCGGTGCTCACCAGCGCATTAACGTCATCTACTACTCGACGCATCGATTCGAACATCACAGGTTAAGGGGCATATTCGTGGTGGATTATGGGGCGTTCCCACCGGAGTTCAATTCGGCGCGGATCTACTCGGGTCCGGGGTCGGGTTCGTTTCTGGCTGCGGCATCGGCATGGAGCGCGCTCGCGGCCGAACTCAACTCGGCCGCGCTCAGCTATGACAACGTCATCACCTCGCTGAACAGCGAGGAGTGGCTGGGGACCGCGTCCACGGCGATGGCGCAGGCGGCCGCGCCGTACGCGGCCTGGCTGACCACGACCGCCGCTCAGGCCGAAGAGGCGGCCACCCAGGCTCGTACCGCCGCGGCGGCCTACGAGACCGCCCTCGCCTCCTCGGTGCCGCCCCCGCTGATCGCGGTGAACCGCACGCAGGTGACCCAGCTGCAGGCGACCAACGTGCTGGGGCAGAACACCCCGCTGATCGCGCAGCTGGAGGCGCAGTACGGCGAGTACTGGGCGCAGGACGCGGCCGCGATGTACAGCTATGCGGGCCAGTCGGCCTCGGCGACGAAGGTGGCGCAGTTCCAGAAGGCGCCGGAGGTCACCAACCCGTCGGGTCAGGCCACCCAGAGTGCGGCGGTCACCAACGCCACGGCCAACTCCACGGCGACCAACACGTCGAAGACCCTGCAGGCGCTGGCGCAGCCGGCAACGACCACGTCGACCAACGCGACCGCCGCCACGACCACGGCGGCGACGACGACCACGGATCCGCTGTCGGAGGTCTGGTTCCTGCTGACCGGGCAGACCAGCCTGCCCACCAACCTGGGCACTCTGGTCAACGGCTACAGCCCGTTTGCGGGGTTGTTCTACAACACCGAGGGTCTGCCGTACTTCAGTACTGGTATGGCCAACACCTTTACGCAGATCGCCAAGTCGGTCGGTGCGATCGGTGGGGCGGCTCCGGCGGCGGCCAAGGCGTTGCCTGGGCTTGGTGGTCTGGGTGGGATGTTGGGTGGCGGTGCTGCGGCGGCTCACCCGGTGGCGGCGTTGGGCAGCGCGGCCTCGGTGGGTGGCAAGTTGTCGGTGCCGGTGGCCTGGTCGGGGGCGCCGGCGGCGCCGGCGCTGGGGCATGCGATTCCGGTCAGCAGCATCAGCGCGGCTCCCGAGGCCGCCGGCGGGCCGGGGAACCTGCTCGGTGGCATGCCGCTGGCCGGGACGGGTGCCGGCGGGCACGGGGTGGCGGGTCCCAAGTACGGATTCCGGCCCACCGTCATGGCCCGGCCCCCGTTTGCCGGCTGAGCACGCGTCCGCAGGTGTGTTCGACGCCGCCGATTGCCACGCAGCTATCAGTGTCCGCAGCATGATGCGCCTCGAGTTCTCACGATCGCTACCCGGACCCGCCTTGGCGGCCACCGCGGCGATCACACGGTTGAAATGGGCGAAAGGAGGTCCCAGCGACGCGCTACCCGGAATGGTCATCGCGCCGATCCATGGCGACCGGTCATTGGGCAAACAGATTTTTCCGCCGACCGGCGTGACCGCGGCACCCCGGGTGACGATTACCAGCAACCTTTTGGACCGGCGGCTGGTACCGTTTGCTATGACCGCCCTTCGAAGGGCAGCGGTCGAGGTCAGGCGCTGTTACTGTGTCGTTACCAAAAGTGAATTCGCCGTACCGCTAAGTGAACAATTGCAAACACCGGGCTTCCACACCGATCTCGGGGGCCACCGTCATCTAGTCTCGCATCGTCGGGGATAGAACTAGGAGGGAACAAATATGTCGTTCGTGACCACACAGCCGGAGGCTTTGGCCGCGGCGGCCGGGAATCTGCAGGCTATCGGGTCGACCTTGAGCGCCCAGAACGCAGCCGCTGCAGCCCCAACGACGGGGGTGGTACCCGCCGCTGCCGACGAGGTGTCGGCGTTGACCGCGGCCCAGTTCGCCGCGCACGCGCAGATGTACCAGGCGGTGAGCGCCCAGGCCGCAGCGATTCACGAGCAGTTCGTGAACACTCTGTCCACCAGCTCCGGTTCGTACGCTGCCACCGAGGCAGCCAACGCGGCCGCCGCCGGCTGATCGGACTGGCGGTTCGGGACCTTGGGACAGATCGTCACCGACGTGGGTTCCAACGTGACCGCCCCGCAGGGAGCGATCCCGGGGCCGCAGAGTTGGGCCCGCAGAACGTCCTGCAGCGCAACACGCACTCCGTCAACTCAAACGCCGCGGTTCGGGTTTGACGTCCGTCTCACCGTGACAGCGCCCGGTGGCCGCCGGCTGACGGGAAGGGGGGGTCATTTCTATTCATTCGGCACGGCGGTTGCGTAACACGTAACCGATCCGGCCACCGTCTTCACCACATCACCCAGTAACTACGTAGCAAGGAGAACAGCCGACATGGCAACACGTTTTATGACCGACCCGCACGAGATGCGGGCGATGGCGGGCCGCTTCGAGGTGCACGCCCAGA